>JABDLW010000443.1 GCA_013001805.1 Saprospiraceae bacterium
ACCAAGACCTTGGTTAACGGCCTCGTTGCTTATGATAGTCAGGAGGGTTTCCTCAATCGTAATGTACAGCGACTCTCATTTACGGTTTAGGGCAAGCTCAAAAACCAACCCTGTTGGAAAAACATAATCATTGATTTCATTAGGCAACATTAGCATCAAGAAGTACAATTTGCGAATCGTGGTCCCTGCCCTCTGACATCAGTTTACGACAATAATCATTTAGATTCTTCCAACTTTTATCCATTAATTCAATGCTTTTTTTCTTCATAAACAGGTGGTAAATAAGCAATTTAATTACGTTTCCTCTCGCAAACGTACTTACGTGTGCCCGGGTTAGTTGCGGGCCTAGCTCTCTTAAGGTGAACACCGATACAAAACCACTTCGCTGGCTGGTATCCGTAAACGTGATCACATTGCCTTTTTTCTTAAAATCATGTGACACAATGAGGGGGTCGCTATCATCACCCTTGATCACACAGCGATGCGTAGATCCATTTTTCGTGATTTTGCTATTTAATTTATCGCTTCCCACCAACGGCAATTGCCAACGATGTCTAAAGGATAGATCAGAGAGCACATCAAATACCATATTTATAGGGGCATTAATCACCCCTTCCGATTCCATGATCATTTTGGGTGTGCCGGGTAGTGCGTAATCTTCTACTTTGGGCTCGGGCACGTGCATTTGCAGAGGACTTAGTGAGAGCGAGCAATATTTGGTCGTGCCGTAATCATATTCGCCGCTTCCCTGATCAACATTCGCCCAGGCGACGGTGGGCAATTCAACCCAGGTTTCACAGGCCCTCACTAAAGAATGGGTAAAAAGTGCATATTCAGGATCTTTAACATCGTTTTTTAGTAGTCGATGGGCAACGATGACATCTTTGCCAAAGAGCTTAGAGTGTTCCTTCACATTGTTCATCGTTATCGGACCGAAGTGAGCGACGAATTTTAAAGAAAGTTTATGGGTAGCACTGCATGCCCCACATTGACAAATGCGGTGTGTCTCGTAGCGACGGATGTGGGCTTGAAAATTCACATACATTCGCTGAATTTGAGCCAGTAGTTCAGCAGCGGTCGGCGCCTTACCAAATCGATAGAACAGAATGGCATCCCCCTCAATTTCCGAAACTTCAAGTCCGATCTCGTTCGTATCGATCAGCACCTCCAGCAACTCCTCAATAATATGCTGGGCATGATGAATCTCCGTGTTATGCACAAACTCAGTAAATCCGCTGATATCGGGAATAAAAATCAGGGCCTTCTGATCATTCCGCTGTGCCTTCCTGGATGATGATGGACTGGTCATAATCATATGCTTTTTTGGTTGGTTACTATCTAAAGCTAAGGGATCAAAAAAGCAATTGCAAAAAATTTTGCCAGATTACAGGTATAATTTTGCCAATGCGACCTTTTTTTTGACGAGCTATCATTATTTGCCCACTTAAATAAGTTATCTATTCCACTGGTCACCGATCAGGAGCATCGGAATTAAACTTGAAACCATTCCATCTATTTAACTCACTACTTTGAGCGTCCTGGCTACCTCTTTGGCTTTTGCGATCGCTACCTCAATATCTTTATCCAGGATGGTAACATGCCCCATCTTACGAAAAGGTTTGGTTTCCTTTTTACCATAAATGTGAACATGTACGTCCTTCATGGCCAGCACTTTATCCAATCCCTGATAATGTGCTTCACCCTGGTGTCCCGGTTCGCCCAGCAGGTTGATCATGACGGCGGGAGAGCGGATAGAAGTATCTCCAAGTGGTAAATCTAAGATCGCCCGGAGTAGCTGTTCGTATTGAGAGGTGATGTTGCCTTCGATGGTATGGTGCCCGCTGTTGTGGGGCCGGGGGGCCACCTCATTGACCAGCAGTTGATCTTCCTGCGTGAGGAAAAATTCGATGGCCAGCAGGCCGACCATGTCAAAATCCTGGATGATTTTTTTGGCCATGGTCTCGGCTTGTTGTTCAATGCCGGGATCAATACGGGCCGGAGAGATCAATTGTTCCACCAGATTAGCGGTGGGATGGAAAGCCATTTCTACGGCGGGGTAGGTCACAATTTGACCGGCTGGATTGCGTGCCACGAGGACGGCGATTTCCTTTTTAATGGAAATTAATTCCTCGATTACCGATGGCCTATTAAATAGCTGTTCGAGATCGGCTTCACTGTGCATCACTTGCACCCCACGGCCGTCGTAACCTTCAGTGCGGGATTTTTGCACAAAGGGTAGTTTAATGCTGCCAGATGCGAGACCCTTCCGGACCTCACTGGCATTTACTACCAGTTGAAATGCACTGGTGGGAATGGCATGATCCCGGTAAAACTGTTTTTGTAAGCCTTTGTCTTTAATAGTTTGAATTACACCAGGTTGAGGGTAGATTTCCTTGCCTTCTTTTTCCAGTTTGATTAGCGCGTCGGTATTGACATTTTCGATTTCGATGGTGATGATATCGACATGATGGCCCAGTTGGTAAACGAGATCATGGCTGGTAAAATCACCTTGTATGAATTTATTGGTTACGGCCGCAGCGGGAAAATCAAAGTCCTTGTCGGTCAGCCATAAATTGAGATTCCATCGGCTGCCTGCCTGAGCCAGCATTTTTCCAAGTTGGCCCCCGCCCAGCACGCCTATTCTGGTATTGGTGATCATTAAATAAATGAATATTTGTTCATTTGGTGAAAGTATGTAAATCAATCAATGTTGAATAATTAAATGGGATAATCAAACATGGAGAATGATTTGCTAAAAAGTCTTATCACCTTGATGGAGAGCCAGTTTGAGAGTCATATGTATGGTAGACCACAGCAAAGCGCCAGGATTTGATTCTCATGATTTCTTGCTGAAGTATTTCAGAATAGCTATATTTATCTGTGAAAACACTTAAATCCAAATCCATTGAAAGCACGAAGAAGATTTCTGAGAAATGCTGCGCTTGTCGTGGCAGTATTGCCATTTCCCCATCTTTGGGCTGGCGCAAAAGATGAATTCTCCGAATCTATTTCCGATGCGGTCAAACACCATTTGGCTTTATTTAGAAAAGAGATGTTAGGGGATAGCCAGGATACCTTTTTTAAAGACCTGGTATTTGAATATACCCGCCCCACCAGAATATTGGATTTTCGATCGGACGAAAATGGTTACCGGTTCTCGTTTGAGAACAATCACCGAGTCACTGTCGAACTATCGAAGGTTGGAGTGGTACTCGAATCAAGAATTCTTGGCTGAATTTACGTTGAAACAAGTGTTGGCAAATTTATTGATGATCTAAGTAGATAAAATAGAATTACATGTCAGAACCTTTTCTCGCTGAAGTTAGGATGGTGGGCTTTAACTTTGCTCCCCGGGGATGGGCCTTTTGTGATGGTCAGATCTTGCCCATCAGTCAAAATCAAAGTTTGTATTCACTGTTGGGTACCACGTACGGGGGCGATGGTCGCACGAGCTTTGCCCTACCGGACTTGCGAGGACGAACTCCTATCCATGAGGGATCAAGTAATGGATCCAACCATTCTCTTGGTCAAAAAAGTGGTGAGGAAACCCATACCTTGAATGCCGCTGAAATGCCGCAACATACGCATCAGTTAAAAGGCACCTCAGATGCCGGAAGTGTTCCGAGTCCATCTGGTAACCATTTTGCAGACACTGCTCCAGGAGAGTTCTATCATCCTCCGGGTAATTTGGTTTCAGCAGCCTCGACGACCGTAACTAACGTCGGAGGTGGACAGGCTCATAATAACATGCAGCCATATTTAGTAGTTAATTTTTGTATTGCTCTCCAGGGACTATTTCCTTCCAGAAATTAAAAGAATCGACTATGTCAGAACCATTTGTAGGTGAGATTCGAATGTTTGCAGGTAATTTTGCTCCGCGGGGTTGGGCATTTTGCGATGGACAATTACTTGCCGTATCGCAAAATGACGCTCTTTTTTCACTATTGGGTACCATTTACGGCGGAGATGGCCGCACCACCTTTGGCTTACCGGATCTTAGAGGAAGAATTCCCATTCACGCCGGAACCGGTCCGGGATTGAGTGAACGCCGATTGGGTGCCAAAGCCGGGTCTGAAGACGAGACCCTGACTGTAAATCAACTGCCAAGTCATTCACATGATTTAAGAGTGACTAGTGACCTGGCGAATTCACCCAATCCGGGCAGTAACGTGATAGCAAAATCAACCACCATTGATGCTTTTATTTCCAATGAAATGGTGGATCAGAATCTGAATACAGCAGCAATGGATAATAGTGGTGGCTCGCGATCTCATATTAATTTAATGCCATTCATTTGTATAAATTTTATCATTTCCTTATTTGGGATTTATCCCAGTCGACACTAACACCGTTTCTATGTCAGAACCTTTTCTCGCCGAAGTCAGAATATTTGCCGGAAACTTTGCCCCCCGGGGTTGGGCTTTTTGCAATGGGCAATTGTTACCCATTGCCCAGAATACCGCACTCTTTTCTCTTATTGGCACGACCTATGGGGGTGACGGCCGGACGACAACCGCCTTACCAAATATTAAAGGTCGTGCAGTAATGCACCCCGGACGGGGTCCGGGTCTGACTGCCAGGAGGCTAGGACAGAAAGGTGGAGCGGAGCACATTACACTGACTGAGGCTCAAATGCCATCTCATAAACATACTGTGATGGCAGCATCGGCACCAGCCGAACAATCAGAGCCAATGGGCAATGATTTGGCGCGATCAGTCGGAGGCACTATTTATGGGAATAGCACAACATTAGTGGATATGGCACCGCAAAGTTTAACAAATAGCGGCGGATCGCTGCAGCACAACAATATGCAACCCTATCTCACTATGAATTTTATCATTGCCCTCGTAGGCCTTTATCCGTCTAGGGCTTAGCATAGGTGAAGCTTTCAATTCATGATGTACGTTTCCGTCCCATTAGCCAAGCTGATTTTCCATTTCTACTTAGACTTTACCAGAGTACGCGTGTAGAAGAAATGAAATTGATCCCTGATTGGACTAAGCAGCAGAAATCCGCCTTTGTCAAGCAACAATTTGAAGCGCAACATACATTTTATCAAAAGCAATTTGGGGATGCTCAATTTGATTTGATCCTAATCGATGATCAGCCAGTCGGCCGCCTCTATCAGGAGCAGAGAAAGGATGAAATCAGGGTGATCGATATCACATTGATACCGGAATTTCGGAATCAGGGATTGGGTAAAAAGCTGATGCTTGGTATTATGCAAAAAGCACGGAATCTTGATTTGGCTGTCAGAATTCATGTCGAACTGAATAATCCGGCCATGCATTTGTACGAGCGCTTGGGATTCAAGAAAATTGGAGATAGTGGAGTGTATTATTTAATGGAATGGAATCCAAAAAATCATCAAGCACATAATGGAGAAAATTAGGTCACTCCTGAAGGCAGCCGTAGGCCAAAAGTTAAAAATACGGTTTGCCGAAGAAGTTGTCTTAGAGGCTTCGGTGGCCAAGGTGACGCAACTTGGCCAGTCGGACATTGAAGCATCGGGTCCCCCTGCCATGTCGGTGATTTTTGAGACCGATCAGCAGGATCAGTACTACAGTCAATCCAGCGTGGAGGTGATATTTGACAAAGAAATTACCGCCATTATTTTCCTGGTGCCTCTGGGGCCAAATAAGCAGGGGGATAAAATGCAATATGAAGCAGTCTTCAACTGATCTCATCTCCACAGAATCAATTCGGTTCCATCTATTTCTTGAAAATCTTTCCAAAATTAAATAGGCAATCCTGAATATTTTTTATCTTGGCAGGTAAGAAAGGTGAAATCCCAAGACTCAAGTTTTCACAAATCCGTACATGTTAGACACCTCAAAAATCCACAACTTGTTGAAGGCGTTCTCGTCCCTAGTGCTGTTTGTACTATGTTTTACAGGACATGTAGGCGCACAACAGATGTGGATCAATGAATTCCATTACGATAACGCCGGAGCGGATGTTGGCGAGTTTATAGAAGTCGTCGTCGAAAACGGAACCGATCTTACCCAGGTGACCGTCATTCGCTATGACGGAAATGGATCTGCTGAAAGTCCGGTACTCAACGTGGACATGGATTTCACTCAGGGGGATACGGAAAATGGTTATACAGTCTATTCAGTAGCCGTAGGACTGGAAAACGATACAGAAGGCATTGCCCTGACCTATCAGGGTGTGGTAGTGGAGTTTATCAGCTTCGAAGGAAGCTTCATGGCAGTCGATGGCCTTGCGGCAGGGTATCAGAGTACAGATGTCGGTGTGTCCGAAGACGGTGCTACATCAATTGGGTTTTCTCTGCAACGCACAGGCACAGGTACCAGTGGCAGTGACTTCACCTGGACCGGTCCGGTGGCGGATTCTCCAGGATCACTCAATACCAGTCAGGATTTGTCCGATCCCAGTCTCACTAATACCCTGACAGATACCCCTCAAGCCCCCGCCAGTGAACCCGTAACACGAGGTGATACCATAAAGTACACAATTGAAATAAGCAATACAGGGAATGGTGACGCTAACGGGGCTTCCATTGACCGCAAGATTCCTTTGGATCCCAATACTACATTGGTTCCTGGCTCTTTTAAAAGTACTCCATTGGCTTACGACGCCGTAGTACTAAATGTTCAAGAAGATGTGGCCAAGACCATTACTTTAACTGGCTTCGATCTTGACGGAGATTTACTTACATATGGCATTACTGCCCCACCTGCTAATGGTAGCCTGGGAGCAATCATGCCGGCCGGTCCGACCGCAGGTAGTGCCACGGTACAATACACACCCAACATGGATTATTTTGGGCCGGATCAGTTTGAGTTTACCGTAACTGATGACGACAACAATGCCTGCCCGGCTATCGTAAAGGTCATGGTGCAACCGGTCAATGATCCACCTTCGATCACATGTGGACCAAACCAGACGGTCGTCAACACGGCTGGAGCACAGTCGGTCATGGGTTGGGCAACGGGCATCTCGGTGGGTCCTGCCAATGAGTCCTTCCAACTTCCACCTACAATTACCGTTGCCAATGACAACAATGGACTTTTCAGCACGCAACCTGCTGTGGCTACCAATGGCACCTTGACCTATACGCCGATGGCTGGTGCTTCTGGCTTAACCAATGTAACGGTAACGATTAGCGATGGTGTATTTGCCGATGACGTAAGTTGCAGTTTTACGATCACCGTACAGGCTTCGCCCGATGCCAAGGATGATGCACTGACGACTATAGAAGATACCAATCTCGCAGAAGACCTCTTTGCTGATAATGGCAGTGGAGCTGACAACCTCGGATTTCCGGCAGCCACGATCGCTTCTTTTGGAGGAGGTAGTCTAGGAGGTACGGTTACCTCAAATGCAGCCGGTAGTTCAGTGGCCCTGGCTGACGGTACTTTGACCGTAAATGCCAATGGAAGTATTACCCTGACCGGACAGCCATTTACTTTAGGTACTTATACCTTTATGTATCGGTTGACCAACGTCGCAGGCTCGGATGATGCCACGGTAACTATTGAGGTCGAGCCCCTGGAT
>JABDLW010000454.1 GCA_013001805.1 Saprospiraceae bacterium
TGACCACAGTGCCCCCATTGGAATACGTACCAATTACCGCAGCACCGGTTCTCCCCTGATCCCATTTCTCATACCACTCACAATCATCCGGATGCCACCGGGCTGGAGCCGTAGCTAATATGACAAAGTTTTCCGGTGTGCCATCCCGATGGGTGGGTTCGGGAAAACCATTAACCATCGTCATCTCGCAACCGTCGCATTCATAACCGACAATAGTGTTTTTCCCGCCAAACTCCTGATCCCTTTGCAGATCGGTTCCTCCGAAAATCCAATGATCAGGTCGATGCACCTGATAAGCTCCTGAACCATCCATAAATTGGCCGTGACTACGGTGATAACCACCAAATAAAAAGCCCACACCAGTCAGTTGATTTTCCGGTCGATTGACCAAATGATGACTCCAAAGAGTGGATAACAAATCGAATTCACCCGTCTTATATTGTGGGTCCATATTGTACCACTGCTTCCAACTCGTCAGGGCCTTACCGCCATCTTCCGAACGCACCTGCCAACATACACTGTTTCCGCTGAAGAAGGCCACATTGCCACCGTCAGCAATAAATGCTTCCAGGTGATCACGCATTGGCGCCGACCAGTATTCGTCGTGTCCCACACTTAATATCAAATGGTAATTCTTTAGAATTCCAGAATGAAATTCCAGATCTGAATTAGCAGCATAATCGATCTCGTAACCTTCTTTCTCCGCCCACTTAACAAAATCGTATTCCCAGCGGTGAAAAAAAGATGAATTTTGCGGGCGCTCTATGGACACGCGATGTCCTTGTAAGTTTGCTCGACCATGATAGCCATATAGGCTCGATCCTCCCCAATTATTGTAAGCATTGTAGGTGTTGGTTGCCAGTTGCAAGAGGACCTTAGTGGATTGTCCAGGGTTAGAACTACGCACTACAAAAAACATTTTGCTTTCTGCTGTCCGGTTATTTCGACCTGTAAATTGCCCACCGCGATCTTTAATGTGCATCCGTACCTCATAATATCCCGTCTTCCATCCTTCAGGAATGGTTAGGCTATGGGAAACCGGCCATTGACATCCATGTGAAGAAGCATTTTCCGGTACCGGATACAACGCACTTTGTATGCTATCCGATGACCAGACCATCACTTCTTCGGATCCCAATCTGTAAATCTGCATTTTACACAAATCTTCGGATGAAGAAAGATGAAAGTTTATTGTTTCTCCCGGCAGGTAACTGGTTTTGTCGGGATACCCCTCCACAAAGAATGTTTCCTGCGCAAAACTTGCTGTACTAAAAGTGGACAGAAACAGGTAAATCATCAGTAAGGAAAAAAATCGCATTTTTAATCTGGTTTAATCTAAGTCTTAATTCTTTGGTGTGCATCGACAAGTTAAGCAATACATGGGGAACGTAGTGGCAGGATAAATAATTAGTTATCTTTCTGTTAGACTTTTAGTGTCATGCAACATTCAAATTTTAAGTCTGTAAGCGAATTTCTGGATTACCTTCCTGAGGGCGAGTTGGCAATTGTCAATGCGCTAAGAGAAATCGTCTTGGAGAGTATACCGGATGTCACGGAGAGGTTGTCCTATAATGTACCTTACTACTACCGTCATCGACGTATCTGTTTCATTTGGCCTTCGAGCATTCCCTGGGGAAAGGTCGAGATGAATGGAGTTTTATTGGGTATTTGTGAAGGAGATTTACTGCGAGAAGATCACTATTTTTCATTAGCAGACAGGAAAAAAGTAGCCGCCCGGACTTTCTTTTCTACTTCTGACATTGATGAAGATTTAATTAGATACTATCTTGTTGAGGCGGTGAAGATTGACAATACTTTTTCGCCAATAAAGAGGAAATATGATACATAATACCTACCAATCGGAAATAGGTCAATTAAAATCGGTAATCATAAAGCCGGCATTGAATGCATTTATTTCGGATGAGATGTTGGCTGAGCAATGGCAGGAATTAAACTATTTGGAAAAGCCTGAATTGGATGGAGCCGAAATCGAATACAATGATTTTGAAAAGATATTGCATGATCGTGGTATTGAAATTCATGCCTTACCAGTACACCCGCAAGTGACGATTGACTCGATTTACTGCCGGGATACTGCGATTATGACGGATCAAGGTGTCATCCTGTGTGCAATGGGTAAACCGGCACGGCAGAAGGAACCGGTGGCAATCCTTGCATTTTTTGAAGCACTGGGTTTACCCATACTAGCTAACATCGGAGGGAGTGCCATGATCGAGGGGGGTGATACGGTTTGGTTAGATAATAAAACTTTGGCAGTAGGCCATTCGTATCGTAGTAATCTGGAGGGGATTAAACAATTAAGCGAGATTCTTTCGCCGTTTGATATCGAGGTAATCAAGGTGGACTTACCCCATTTCCAGGGTCCTGGAGATGTATTTCATTTAATGTCGATCATAAGTCCTGTGGCGGCTGACAAGTTGGTTGTTTATTCAAAATTAATGCCGATTTCTTTTCGAAATGTATTGCTGGAAAGGTCTTATCAACTCATCGAAGTACCGGACGAGGAATTTAATACTTTAGGGTGCAATGTATTAGCCCTCGCCCCAAATGAGTGCTTAATGGTAGCAGGAAATCCGATCACTGAAGCTTTGTTGCGGGAAGCCGGTTGTGAAGTCCATACTTTTTGGGGAAAGGAAATTTGTTTGAAGGGTGGTGGAGGTCCTACTTGTCTGACCCGACCACTAATTAGAATGGAAGTCGAATGACAAAACATGGGGCACTGGCCGGAACATAAGAC
>JABDLW010000465.1 GCA_013001805.1 Saprospiraceae bacterium
TTCTGGTTGAGTCGGGCATTGCTACTCAAATTATAAGGAAGCCCTTGTAGCTTATTGCTATAGCTGACATTAGAGGTAAAGGTCGAAGTAATACTCCGCTGAAGTCCTTGCTCTCCTTGAATAACCAAATTATTATTGGCGTTATACGAAGTACTTCCCATTGATACAGAAGCTGAGAATCTTGAATTACCTTGATTTTGTGGGGCGTGATTCCATCTAATCCAATACGAATCCTGCTCGGCAGTGTTGACAAGCGTACCGGTTACATTTTTGATATACGAATAATTAAATGCTCCACGATATCCATATCGCTTAAAGTAAGTGTTATTCACCTGGAATCCGTATCCTCCCTTCGAGTAAATGTCTCCTGTTACGCGCAAGTCCAGGTAATCGTTTATCGCGAAATAGTAACCTCCATTCCTTAGGAAAAATCCTCTTAGTCGCTCCTCTCCATACACCGGCATAAGTATGCCGCTTGCTTTCTTTTTTGGTTGGGGAAACATTCCAAAAGGCCCTGCCAACGGAGTTGGAACTTCTCTAAATTTTAGCTGAAAGGGGCCGGTAATAACTTTGTTGCCGGGGATCACTTTTATGTTTTTCGATTGAATGAAAAAGTGAGGGTTTGCAAGTGTACAGGTCGTGTAAAGTGCGCCCGTAATAAACATCTCATTGTCTTCGTTCTTCTTAACATTGGCTCCATGCATAATCGCCCCGTCTTGTTCCGTGATTACGCCAGAAATTTTTGCCTTACGAGATTTGAAATCATAGACAATACCAGTGGTCTCGTAAATATCTCCACCGTCTGTGAAGACAGGCTTACCTCTGGAGAGACCTATCGAGTCCTTTACAAAGTCCGCCTTTATTGTTCGCTTGATCCAATCAACTTCTGTTTTTTCCGCTTCTAATTTGATGAATCCATAATCAATGTGCGTCTCTCCATACATTGTCATTCGCTGGTTCGTTAAGTCGAAAAACATCGAATCACGGGCATGGTAATTGACAGTAGTTTCTATGTCATCTTTTCGTGCCACTTTGGGTACACTATCGGTGGGCAATTGTGTGAGGTCAGAACGAAGGGTAGAATCTGCTAATACAGGTAGGATAGGAAGAGCCGTTGTATCTTGTGGGGATTGTGATGGATTGGTCTGACCAATCAGCACAGAGGAGCCGAGAAAGCAAAAAATAAAAAAAGCACAACTCCTCAAGCCTGCTTTAGATTTAGATATTAGACAGAAAATTGACAATTTTGCGTAAAGCTACCGATTTTAGGCACATATAAGCATCGAACAGACATGAGAAATATTGTACTTCTTATCAGCATTTCGATACTATTTCTTTTCTCTTTTCATCCAATTGGCCCTTCTTATAAAGTCAAGCGGATAGTCATAGATGCAGGGCATGGAGACCATGATCCGGGCACCTCTGGTAAGATATCTCAAGAGAAGAACGTCGCTTTAGCCATAGCGTTGGAATTAGGTCGAATTATTGAAGAGAATATGAGTGACGTAAAAGTGGTATTTACTCGCGAGGATGACTCTTTTTTAGAACTTCATGAAAGGGCTGACTTAGCCAATAAAGAAGCCGCCGACTTGTTCATTTCTGTTCACTGTAATGCCTTCCACAACAAAACGGTTTATGGATCGGAGACGTATGTTATGGGGCTCGATAAAGTGGATAAGAATCTAGATGTTGCCAAACGAGAGAACAGTGTAATGCTTCTCGAGCAGGATCAAGCAAAATATGAGGGGTTCGATCCAAAATCAGATGAATCTTATATTCTTTTTAACCTATATCAAAGTGCCCATTTGAATAATAGTCTTTTGCTTGCTGCCGAGATTGAAAAGCAAATGGAAGAGAGAGTTGGAAGAAATAGCCGCGGTGTTCGTCAAGCTCCTTTTTGGGTACTTTGGCAGACCACAATGCCCAGTGTATTAGTTGAAACGGGTTATCTTAGCAACAGTAAGGAAGAGCTGGAACTGAACGATAAATTGAATCAGGTGTACATCGCCTCGGGTATCTACAGAGCAGTTCGGTCTTACAAGGAAAGAATGGAGTCATCGAACTAATCAAACTACTCTTCTGTGTCTAAAGAATTTCGTGTAGGTCTTATTGCGTTGGTAGCAGGGGTGCTACTTTATTACGGTTTTAATTATCTCAAGGGTACGGACGTGCTGACAAAAACCAATCGGTTTTATGTGGTGTACGATCATATCAATGGCCTGGCACCCGGAAGTGCTGTTAAAATAAAAGGGGTTCAGATTGGTAGAGTTTCCAATTTGGATTTCAATCAAGAGGCTCAACAAATTATTGTTGAAATGGATCTGCAAGGTGATATTCAACTTGGGGATTCTACGATTGCAGAACTGTCAAGTGCTGGATTTTTGGGGGGTGAAATCATCGTGTTGCAGGACAAAAGCATGGGGGATTTTTTCGCACCCGGAGATACTTTAATTGCTAAAGTTGATGAAGGTCTTTCTGAAATTTTGCAAAGTGCAAAGCCAATTACTGACAACCTTCAGATAACCATTCGAAGGATAAATGAAATTCTTCTGGGAATGGAAGGTTTCGGAGATACCATCAATACGACAGTTGGAAACGTAAACAAAATGGTAGTTGAAGTAACGAGCGCGCTCGAAAGAAATAACAAACGAATTGATTCCATTTTCCTGGCGACTACTCAGCTGACCCGGCAGCTTAAAAAGGATATGATGCCTCTTGGTGCCACAATGAGAAATATGGAAGCGCTCACCGATTCGCTAAAAAACTCGGAGCTAAAGGCGACAATCGCTAGCTCAAATGCTCTGCTAATGAATGTCAATAATACATTGGATTCCTTAACGAATTCTAATGGAACCCTCGGGAAACTGATGTCAGAAGATTCGCTTTATCAAAACCTAAACAAAGCAATGATTGATTTGGATAAGCTCTTGATTCATTTCAATAACTACCCGAAGGATTTCATGGCTCCTCTAGGCCGGAAGAGAAAAAAGCTTGAAGGCGTTAAAGAAGAGTAACTACTTGATCTAATTTCTTTTTCTTTGATGTTCAAGACGACAGCCCATGGACATCAAATTCAATAAAACCAAAGACGAAAACAAACAGCTGGTCTCTGCGCTAAATCGGCGACTTGCCAAAGTGAAACTTGGAGGAGGAGAAAAGAAAATTGAGTCCCATCATGCCAAGGGCAAACTCACTGCTCGTGAGCGCATTGACTATTTACTAGATGATCCCAAGGATTTTGTGGAAATAGGTGCTTTTGCGGCAGAAGGTATGTACGAAGAGTGGGGAGGATGCCCGTCAGCTGGAGTGGTTACTGGAATAGGTCGGGTGTCAGGAAGGCTTTGTGTCATAGTCGCCAATGATGCGACCGTAAAGGCAGGCGCTTGGTTCCCGATGACTGCTAAGAAAAACCTTCGTGCGCAGGAAATTTCCATTGAGAACAAACTACCCATCATTTATCTAGTTGATAGTGCGGGAGTATTCTTGCCTATGCAGGATGAGATTTTTCCTGATAAAGAACACTTCGGTCGACAGTTTCGAAATAACGCCGTGATGTCCTCATTGGGCATAGTGCAAATAGCTGCCATCATGGGTAGCTGTGTCGCGGGGGGTGCTTACCTCCCAATCATGTCGGATGAGGCTCTCATCGTTGACGGCACTGGTTCAGTCTTTTTGGGAGGAAGTTATCTCGTAAAGTCTGCAGTGGGAGAAGACGTGGACAATGAGACACTGGGTGGCGCAACAACACATTGTGAAATTTCAGGTGTTACGGACAATAAATGCCCAGATGACAAAACCTGTCTCGATGAAATAAAGGGAATTTTTGATAAAATGGGCGCACCAGATTCCGCAGGCTTTAATCGAGCAGAACCAAAAGAACCTGAGAACCCGGCCGATATTTACGGTCATTTTCCAACTAATCGAAACGTCACTTTTGATATGGTGGATGTAATTAGGGGCCTTGTGGACGGAGGTGAGTTTGATCAATACAAGGAGCTTTATGGTAAAACGATACTGTGTGGCTATGCGCGGATAGATGGATGGAGTGTGGGCATTGTTGCTAATCAGCGAAAGGCTGTGAAAACCAAAAAGGGAGAAATGCAGCTCGGTGGAGTGATTTACTCAGACTCAGCAGATAAAGCGGCACGTTTCATTATGAACTGCAACCAGCGAAAAATTCCGTTGGTGTTCTTGCACGACGTGAATGGCTTCATGGTTGGAAGCAGATCAGAGCATGGGGGTATCATCAAGGATGGAGCGAAAATGGTGAACGCCGTTTCAAACTCAGCTGTGCCTAAATTTAGCATTGTCCTTGGAAGCTCATATGGAGCAGGTAATTATGCCATGTGCGGTAAGGCGTACGATCCAAGGCTCATTTTTGCATGGCCAACGGCTCAAATCGCGGTGATGAGCGGGGCTGCTGCAGGTAAGACCTTGCTACAAATAAAAATGTCCACGCTCAAGTCGAAAGGCGAGCAACTGAGCGAAGAAGATCAGGAGAAACACTTGGCCGAAATTCAGAAATCATACGATGAGAAACTGAGCCCCTATTATGCGGCTTCTCGTCTTTGGGTGGATGGGGTTATCGATCCGGGAGAAACCAGACGACTGATTTCGGTTGGAATTGAGGCAGCCAATCATGCCCCGATAGAGCGGCCTATGAATGTGGGTGTAATACAGACGTGATAGCGTCCAATTAGTTACTCCAGTCCGGCGCTTCGTTTCGGCCTTTTGTATCTGTCAGTTGAATTCGTTCTTTGGTCTCGATATTTATTTTCCAAATGTCATAAACCCCTTTCTGGCCGGCAGTGTAAACCAACCACATACCATCAGATGACCAACTGGGTGAGTAGCACTCAATAGAATCGCTAGTCAAATTAAACAATCCAGAGCCATCAGCATTCATGATGAACAGGTCCCAAAGGTCATTATTTAACCCGTAAAAGGCTATTTTTCGACCGTCTGGTGAGAATTCCGCTCCGGAATCGTAACCCTCCTTATTTGTGACTCGGGTCACTTCTGAGTCTTCTAGGCTGATCAAATGAATTTCTCCATTTGCGGCGTGAGTGGTGTCATTTGGATCGCGAAGCTGCCGTGTAAATAATAGTTTGGTTCCATCCGGCGACCAGCTTGGACTCTCCTCATAGGCGGTGTTCTGCGTAAGTGATCTTACATCAGAGCCATCGGCATTCATCACATAAAGGTTTCTACTCAGGGTGTCTCTATCACTCATAAAAGCAATAAGCTTTCCATCTGGAGAAGGGACAGGAAGTACATCCTTTGCTAAATGATTGGTCATCCTAATCGGATTGCTTCCATCTGCCCGCATCGAGTAAACTTCTGAATTTTTGTCTCTTCCGGAATAGAAATAAATATGATCATTTTCAGCGGTCCAAGCTGGGGCAAAGTCCATCTCCTCATTGTTACTCAGGTTTTGTACATCACTCCCGTCGGCGTTCATGACGTAGATTTCAGAGTTGCCATCTCTGTTTGATACAAAGGAAATTTTGTTTGCCTTTTTTTCACTGCAACTAAAGCTAATAAGTAACAGCACAATTGGTGCGATCTTTTGCATGTCCGACGTAGTTGGTCATTTAAAGATACTTTCATAACCGAACGTCTTCCGTATTTAGTCGATTTTTTCGACTTGATCTTTTGCCCAGGTTGTGAGTACTTCCAAGTAATCATCATGATACATCCAGCCTTCAAAGGGGCCATCTTCAAGGCCGTATTTGTATAAGTAATGGCTCGATTCCGGATATACTTTTATTGTAATGTCCTTGCCCTCTTGTTTCGCTTTTGTAAGGGCCTCAACAACGATTGCTGTTGGAATATTTTTATCCCTTCCCGCCATTACATAAAGCATCGGCAGTTTTATTTTATTAAAAAATGGTAAGGGATCATAACTATATCTTTTAGCCAAGGATACATATTTAATTGAGTCGTAAGCATCCAATTTTGAGAAGGTAAACCATTTTCCAAAACGCTCATCTGAATTGAGCTGTTCGAGCTTCTTATTGATTGCCTTCCTTTCGGTTCCATTTGCTTGAGTGGTTCCTTCATGAACATCAATATAAAAGAGACACAACCGTTTATGCATTGGAAGAATTATTTGCTCTACATCCTCCTTTGTAAAACCCTCAGACAAAGCATCACTCTGTATCTCGTGGTAAATTGTTTCTTGTACGTTAAGCGGAGAACTGACCCTATTTATAAGAAATTTAATGTCAGGATTATGATCAACTAGCTGAGGGGTAAACCAACCGGATTCACTTAAGCCCATTACACCAATATTTTGCTGATCTATGTCATGCCTATTCTTCAGGAATGAAATGGCAGCTTGTGCGTCTTCCAAAAGATCTTCATACGTAAATAGACTGTAGTCTACGTCCTTGGAACTTCTTTTAGAATATATCATCACAGCAAAACCTGCTTCAAGAAAGGCGTTTGCATGAAATTTGAAATAGCTTTTATTGTAATTCTGATGGGAACTTCCCGAACCATGCAGCAATAATATGGCTGGGTGTGGTCC
>JABDLW010000478.1 GCA_013001805.1 Saprospiraceae bacterium
TGCATACCCAGTCCGTTATCAACCTGTATAAAATAGAGTCCGGGTTGAAATTCAGATAAATCAATCATTTTTTTTGCATAGAACGTATCGATCATTAGGCGATGACCGGATGGACCTGAAATTAGTAAATTATAAAATGTGCCATCCCTTCCAGTCAGATTTAAATAATCTGAGGTGGGATTGGGATACATGTCCAAACCTATATTTATACTTTCGCGAACTAATCCTGTAACACTACAAGATTCGGTAAAGCCAGCAATGGTGCTGCACAGTTCTCCATTTTCCCAAATACTCACCGAGCCAGGAGGGTTTTCCAGATAATCGCAAAGACCAAAAACATTGCATTGATTTAGAAGCGGATTTCTGATAACCGTTATTGTATTCCCTAAGGTTGCCAAAGATGTCAAACCATCGATGCTGGTCAGTGCTTCATTACCAAAAATATATAAACAATCTTCAATTGATTCGAGAGAAGCCAGAGCATCGAGATTGGATAAAACAGTATTCTCTGCGATGTCCATCTCTCCACCTATTCGACTCAAATTTTGCAAACCCTTTAAATCCTGCAAGGCGTATTGCCGGTATATGTAAAGATTTTGGCCGATTTCTTCCAGGTTGTCCAGACCCCGGAAATTAATCAGGCTGAAATTTTTATCCAAATCAATTGACCAGCCAATCTTTTTAATTTTATTAAGGCCGGAAAAATCTCTGAGACTGTCATTCAGGACAAGTCGAAGATCTTTGCCGATGACTTCCAGGTTTTCTAAATCATGGATACCCTTGAGCAATCGATTACCCTCTATGCGCAAATGATCGCCAATGGAACGGATTTGATTTAAACCCTGCAGGCTCAATAAATTTGTATTTAAGACGATGATCAACGAACCCCCTAAATACGATAAGTTGTCCAATCCAGCCAGAGAAATCAATCCATGACACTCATTAATTTTCAATGTGCCTGAAATAGCTTTTATAGTGATCAGTGCAGCTAAACTGACTACATCCTCCCCTTCAATTGTTAGATCTCCGTAGATGGTATCACAGGTGGCATGATTTAGAGAAAAATCATCTATTGCTGCCTGCGAAGTCAAAACCAGGTCTTTTTCACATTGGCCTGGTATCTGGCACAACCAGCAACTAAGAAAAAAAAGAGTAAATCCACATTTAATTCGGTACATAGGCAAAGATGCTATCTTCTAAAATAGGCTTTTGACCGCTAACTGACCTCGATTACTCACCCAAAGAGCAAAATGGACTGCTCAAAATGCTTGTCCGGAGATTGGTAATCATGCGAATATCTGTCTGAAGGTGGTTCGAGAATCTATTAATTAAAAAGGAGAAATTACCATAAACAGATGTCTACAAATGTTTGGACTTTCCTTCACAAAAAGCACAGTCACACTGAGTCAATACATTTTTCAGAAATGAAAGAGCTGGATGACTTATCGGCTGTATCCTACCACAATTGCATTGAAAACAATAGGGTCGTACTGAGTTAATACATTTTTGGCAAAAATGAGAAAGTTATAGTGACAGAATGGACGGTAAGCTGTCCGTATTTGTTTTAAAAAAGAGAAGGTCCTCCCGAGCCTTCAGTCTAGATAATAAATAAAGTTTAAACTAACTGAGAAAAACCCTTCGGCAAGCCTGTTCTGATCTTTTCGAAGGCCTAACTAAGACAGATCCTCATAAACCGCTGAATATCAACAATAACGAAAAGTCAGTCTGAGCCCTTTCGGCTTCTCTCAGGGTAAACTTGTTGAAGGCTTTTTGCTACATCTCCCAACCTGTTCTCACCGGTTCGCGAATAAATTCATCCGCTGCAGGGAGACCCTTAGCTTGCATGTTTTGAGAATCCCAATAGATTTTCTTACCACCCAGGCGCAACGACAGAACCCCCAATAAGGTGATTTCCGTCAAATGTGCGGCGTACTCAAAATTGGAGCTGGCTTGAGGCCCTCCTTTTACAGCGTCAATCCAATCACGATGATGGCCATTGCTCGGTGGCAAAGTAGCTGAAGGATCTTTGAAACCCGCACCAAAAGCTTCCGGCAGGATCAAGGGTTCCTTGCCTCCGGTAATAATCAAACCGTCATCTCCGATATACATAGCACCCCGGCTGGCGAAAGAGAAATCTTCCGGCACTTCCTCCGGTAATGCAGGCTGCAGGCCTCCCGAGTACCAGGTAAGTTTAACTGCCGGCCGGTCTCCATTTGCTGGAAACTGGTAATACCCAATCTCACCATAAGGTGTAATATTCTGATCACTATAGCCGGCAGGATGCACTTCAATGCTTTCTGGTGCCGGTAAATCCAGGCCCCAAACAGCTGTATCCATATCATGGCAACCAAAGTCACCCAGTGCACCACAGCCAAATTCCCAAAAATCCCGCCAGGTGACCGGAGCATAAGCGGTATTAAAAGGCCGCGTGGATCGAGGCCCGAGCCAAAGGTCCCAGTTAAAATCCTGCGGAACAGGCGAGGATTTTTTGGGCACACCATCAAGTTCTTTGATCCAGCGACTGGCCGGCACCCAGGAATGCACTTCACGTACC
>JABDLW010000514.1 GCA_013001805.1 Saprospiraceae bacterium
ACAATCGCCTGCATCAACGGTCACCCCGGACCCCGGCAACGCAAATTTTCTCAGGGCATCATACTGGAAAAATGTCTCCCTTACTGCCAAACCACTGCCTGGAATTACACCGATACCTCTCCAGGTCTGATCGGCTACTTCAAACACGCGACCAATGGTATTTCGGGCAATCCGATTACCCTCACGCTGCACCATGCGGGCATATTGATTTTCCACCAGGTATCTGTCGTTTTCCAACTGTTTTACTGCCATTAGGATACCTTGAACCAGGTCTACCGGTTCAAAACCCGTGGCAACAATCGGAATCTTATATGTCTCTGCCAGAGGATAGTATTCATCTAATCCCATGATGGTGCAGACATGTCCAGCAGCAAGCAGTGCATCGATAACGTGATCCTTCTCCTGCAAAATGGCTTCCACCGCCGGAGGAACCAGAACATGAGAAGTGAGTATGGAATAATTCTTAATATTTTCCTGGTCAGCCCGGAGTACTGACAATGCATTGGCCGGAGCGGTAGTTTCAAAACCAACGGCAAAAAATACCACCTCTTTTTCCGGATGCCTCTTGGCGATGGCCACTGCGTCAAGCGGTGAGTATACAATCCGGACATCAGCGCCCTGGGCTTTTGCTTCCAATAAACTTGGTCCGCTTCCGGGGACACGTAACATATCTCCAAAGGAACATAAGATGACATGCTCAATAAGGGACAATTTAATGGCATGATCAATCAAGTGAATAGGTGTCACACAAACCGGGCACCCTGGCCCATGTATCATATTGATTTTTTCCGGGAGTAGATTGATGATCCCATTTTTTACCAGACTGTGGGTTTGCCCCCCACAGATTTCCATAATATTCCATGACTTCGTCACAATACTATGGATCTCCTCCAGGTATTTTTTAACTCGTTCTTTATCCCTATATTCTTCGAGATATTTCATTGATTTACCATTAGATTATTTATCTCAATAAATTCACCCCGTTGTATTTATTCTCCCCTATTATTTTTATTCCTCAATCTGATGCTCATTCAGTTCTCCCATTTCCTCTAAATAACGCAATGTCTTATTTGCTTCCAACTCGTCTACTATGTAAATGGCTACACCCACGTGTACCAAAACATAATCACTAACCTTGGCTTCCGGAACCATCATCAAACTAACATCCTGGATAATGCCACCAAAAGACACTTTCCCCGACTTGGAAATTTCGTCATGGTATGGTGATATACTAATTATTTTTCCTGGAATAGCTAAACACATAATTGTTACTCTTCTAAAGAAATGACTGACTTTCTTTCACTCTTTAACTCGCTTTGCTCACAATGCATCAATGCCAACTGCCCAAATGCGATATTTTCATCATTGGGGGAAATATCTTCATGAAATATAAGTTCAAATTTCCTCCCTAGTCTTTCAATGAGAAGGTCTGTCAAAAGCGAATTTTGAAATACCCCACCGCTGAAGGCAATCTTGTGACAATTTTGCCGGCTTGCGATCGAACTAACCAACCCGACTAAAGTGAGATGGAAACGAAAAGCGATGGCCGGGTTCGCAACATCATTTTCAAGGTCTTGAATTATAGCCTTCACTAATCGGTATACATTCGGTGACTCCAGGGGATACGGTTTTAAATCCTGATTCGTACGATCAAACTGCTCCGCCAACATTTGCAATCTGATCGCAGATTCACCCTCGTAGGTCGGTTTTTCGGTTATCCCCAGTAAAAATGCAACACCATCAAATAGTCTTCCCACACTTGAGGTCTGAAGCCCAGAGCCCCGGGAGAGGTACTTTTGATAAAAGCTCCACTCCGTATCAGTAAAATGGGGCTGCAAATAGCTCCGCACTTCAGGAATGTCTTTAGATATGGATAATGCACTTAATCGTGGCTCCCTGGCCATTTTGTCTCCGAATAACTGATTAAAGTAGCTAAAATGCTCTATGCGCTTCATTTTCCCACGACGGTATAAAAAGAATTCACCTCCCCAGATGCAGCCGTCATCACCGTATCCGGTGCCATCCCAGACTACCCCCAATATGTCTTCATCGGTGCTGAGATGATCACGTTCGGCAAGGACTGCTGCAAAGTGTGCCATATGGTGCTGCACATGCTTTAACTTCACATTAAAAGCTCTAGCCAGATGTTTTCCCAAATGGGTGGTAAAATATTCGGGATGCATATCCACCACGATGATATCTGGCTGACACGAAAGCGTATCCAGTATTTGATTCAATATTTGTTCATATCTATTTTGCGCGTCCAGATAAAAAGTATTGCCCAGATATTGACTCAAGAAAACATTATTGCGGCATTGGATCGCGAATGCACTTTTCTTAAGTCCTCCCATACAGAGTATCTGACGATCATCGGCACTTTTGTCTACCTTCTTTATTGAGGGTGCCAAACCCCTGGACCTGCGCAAGACCATTCTCTGGCGATAGATCGGAGTAAAAGCCACCACACTGTCATCCTGCGGTTGGGTAATACGTCTATTATTCAAAACAATGAGGTCGGCAATATTTTTCAAGTCTTTAATCGCCATTTGATCATCGTAAACAATGGGTGAATGGATGCAATTGGCGCTGGTCGCGATTAAGGGTTTTCCAAATTGCCTGGAAATTAATTCCAAAATGGGTGCATAAGGCCGCATGATACCCAAATAATTCAAACCTGGCGCAATTAAATCTCCTTGTAGAGAATGTCCGGCATTTTCTTTTTTGCGAAAAAGCACAATAGGAGCGGCATCGGAAAGCCATTCTGTCACCGCCCTTTCATTCACATGGACATCTTTTTTTAATGCATCGATATGGTGGTAAAGAAGAGCGAAAGGCTTAGTGGCACGCTGCTTTTTTTCTCGCAGCATTTTTATCGTCCCGGATGACGATGCATCGGCCAGGACTATGTATCCCCCAATGCCTTTAACCGCCACCAATTGCCCATCCTCGAGGGTACGAATAATGTGCTTATATATGTTTTCGGATTCTTCTATATTTAATTTGGAGCCATTCTGCCACAGGGATAATTTTATGCCACATTCGCGACAAGAATTAGTCTGCGCATAAAATCGACGATCATTCGGATCATCGTATTCAGCCTGGCATTTGTCACAGAGCATAAAATCCTGCATACTGGTGGCGGATCTATCGAAGGGCACCCTTTCAAGGATACTATATCTTGGTCCACATTCTTCGCAGGAAATAAAAGCATATTCATGGCGTCTGTCATTTACCTGATTAAGTTCCTGGAGGCAGTCAGCACACAGCGCAATATCTGGGGTTAACATTAGTTTTGGCTGACCCTTGGATAAACTTTCCCTGATCTCTAAACCCCTAAAAAGTTTATCCGGTATTTGCTGCATTTCATGTTTAAGGATGATTACTTTGCCAGGTGGATGCTGAATAAGGTCACGGTAGAAATTGTCTATGCCCGTCTCTGTACCAGTCAGCATCATATCGACACCACACATATTATTTCTGATCACTCCCGTAAGGTCATGACGGGACGCCAGGTTGTAAGAGAAAGGACGAAAACCCACTCCCTGTACCTGTCCTTCTACTTGAATCAGGACGGTCTTCATCACAAATTTTGTTGCTGTGTTCGCAACCATTCGTACCAGTTGTCCATGCCCTGGCCCGTTGTTGCCGATGTTTCAAAAAAGCTCAGATCGGGATTGACCCTGAGTGCATATTCCTTCAATTTTTCGACCTCAAACTGCACATAGGGCAGCAGATCGATCTTGTTGATGATACAAATATCGGAGGAATGAAACATATCAGGATATTTGACTGGTTTATCATCGCCTTCTGTTACACTGATGATCACCACTCTGGCGGTCTCTCCCAGGTCAAACATGGCGGGACATACGAGGTTACCCACATTTTCAATGAAAAGCAGCGATTGGTTGACGATAGAGAGTTGCTTATAAGCCTTCTGCACCATTTGAGCATCGAGGTGGCAGGCTTTCCCCGTGTTGATCTGCACCACCGGCACTTGCGTCTCCGCAATTCTGTTTGCATCATTTGATGACTGTTGATCACCTTCGATCACAAAAGAATTAAACTCAGCTCCTAAGTCAGTCAGCGTCCTTTCCAGTAAACTGGTTTTACCGGATCCGGGTGAACTTACCAGATTTAATGCGAGGACTTGCAGTGCTTCAAAGTATCCACGATTTCTTGAGGCCAACAGATCATTTTTGTGCAGTATATCCATCTCCAAATCCACGATGGTCTGATGTGGCTGCACTGCATGATGATGGTCACTGACCATCGTTTTTTCATGCGAGTGACCGTGCGCATGATCATGCACCCCTTCATGGTGATGTTGGTGAGAATAATTACGATTGGAGTTGAGTATCATATGTTCATGATTATCTTCATCACCAATCCTGGTAATGGTAATGATATCAGAGTGACCACATCCACAAGTACTACACATATAATTTGTTTTAAACCTTAAATAATCTAGCTGATTACCAGCGACTGTATTCTCAAATCCTTTCCCCGGATTAATTCACTACGAAAACTTCCACATCCAGGGCAGGCATCATAGAGAGACGAGACATCATATTCAAGATGACAATGCCGGCATCTGGCCTCCGCTTCAACCGGATTTATCTTTAATGAGCAGTCCTCCAGGACCGAACCGGGCAAGGCCGCATTCCATGCAAAATGAAATGCTTCCATTTCGATACCGGCAAGTAAACCGATTTCAAGCTCAATCGCGTCAATTTTATTGCCTTGATGCTCCTTGAGCTGATTACCCGCTATTTCAAAGATATTCAGCACAATCGTTAGCTCATGCATAATCCGAGTATGACTGATGTTGGAGACATATACAGCAGTGAATATAAAAGGAGTAATTTTTTGCCTCAATGATGAAGATCATTCAAAACCATGTCTCGTAACAACAGTTAATGAATCTGCAAAGCCTACATTGGTTGCATCTGACAAAACCATTAATTGAATAGGGAGTAGTCTAATGGTCATTTAAATCTAACGCTTTGAACAGAACACAAACATTGGACATACTGTGGTCTTTTCAACGATCCAACGGCTATTTAACCGATCAGTTTGTAAAAGACTGTGCCAAAGACCTGGGTATATCCACCATTGAGTTGGAAGGAGTTATATCTTTTTACCATTTCTTCAAAAGGCAACCTGCCGGGCAATTTACTATTTACATAAACAACAGCATTGTTTCGGAATGTAAGGGCTTTGATCGTATCAGAGATGCTTTTGAGCGGGAGACCGGCGCAACCTGTGGACAAGTGGATCCCTCGGGAAAATTTGGGCTGTACGAGACACCTTGCATTGGCCTTAGTGATCAGGAGCCGGCGGCTTTGATCAATTTTTTCCCGTTTACAAATTTAACCACCCTAAAAGTAAAACATATCATCGCCGAACTAAAGAAAGGCACACCGATCCACAAGCTATGCGATTCCATTCCAAATCATGTACGTTTTACTCCATCAGAAGAAAAGAGCATTTTTTTACGGGAATATCATCCGGGTAGAGCTGTATTAAAATTAGCCAAACTGGGCAGTGAAGGAGTGATTGACCAGGTGAAAAGAGCATGCATCAGAGGTATGGGTGGTGCTTATTTTCCTGCTGCCACGAAGATGGAGGCTTGTCGTGCTGCTGCCGGCGACATAAAATA
>JABDLW010000538.1 GCA_013001805.1 Saprospiraceae bacterium
AGATACGGGAGGCCTTCAAAATGCTGCAAGCAAAATCAGAAACGTATGTACAGTCATCTTCATAATGCTCATCTCACCTACTGCAGTAATATACATCCCGGCGAATCCTGGCATCAGACTTTTGCAAACCTGAAAATTTACACCACCCAGGTCCGTGACCGGTTACATAATATTCCGTTTGGAATTGGACTCAGGCTATCGCATGAAGCCTCAATTGAGCTGGCGCAACCGGAGCTACAATCTGAATTTCAGGGATGGCTCCGGGATGAAAACATGTATGTGTTTACAATCAATGGATTTCCTTATGGGGGATTTCACGGTCAGGTGGTTAAGGACAAGGTACATCATCCGGATTGGACAACCTCCGAGAGATTACAGTATAGCATCCGGCTTTTCGATATTCTTAAAAATCTACTTCCAGCCGGTATGGATGGTGGCGTTTCCACTTCACCCATTTCTTATCGATTTTGGCACCCCGATGATTTGGCCCTGAATGAAGTTAAGAAAAGGGCAACAGAGCAGCTAATGGCGCTGGTGTTGCACCTGGATAGGATTTATCAGAAAAGTGGTCAGGTTTTACATCTGGATATCGAACCAGAACCCGATGGTGTATTGGAAACAACTGAAGAATTCATTGATTTTTATCAACAATTTCTTCTTGAAACCGGGTGCAAGATTTTACAAAATAAGATGGAGTGTTCCCGGCAGGATGCCGAGACTAAGATCAGGCGGCACATTCAGTTGTGTTACGATGTCTGCCACTTTGCGGTGGGGTTTGAAGATTCAGACCAAGCCATAGAGAGTATAATTTCAGCACAAATTAAAATAGGCCGTCTCCAAATTAGTGCAGCTCTTAGTTCGGGAGTGATGGGGTCACTGTCGGATCTGGCCAACGTCGCTCAGGAACTGGCAGAATTTGACGAGCCAACCTACTTGCATCAGGCGGTAATTAAGAATCACCGGGGACAACTATCTCGCTTTCGTGATTTGAAACCTGCACTTGAGCAATGGCATCGATTCGAATCTTCCGAACTACGGACCCATTTTCACGTGCCCGTTTTCACAGAGAAGTACGGGACATTGATTTCCACGCAACCAGATATTATTCAAGTATTAAATAGCTGGAAAGAAAGGAATTTTACCAATCACCTGGAAGTGGAAACTTACACCTGGAATGTGTTACCGGCTGATATGCAGACCGGAATTGTCAACTCGATTGTCCGAGAGCTGGAATGGGTGCAGTCGCATTTGCAAGTATGAAAAATGTCGCTTTAATCAACGTCGTGGGTTTAACAAAAAGGTTGCTTGGCGATCACACCCTTTTTCTTTCTGCCTGGATGCGGGATAAAAGCACGGCGTATATTCAACCGATGCTTCCAGGAGTTACTTGCTCAGTGCAAACTACCTTTCTCACGGGAAAGACGCCTCACGATCATGGGATAGTCGGCAATGGTTGGTATTTCAGGGATGAATGTGAGGTGAAACTTTGGCGGCAATCCAACAAATTGGTTCAGGCACCCAGCATTTGGGAAACCGCCAGAAAAATAAATCCCACATTTACTTGTGCAAATATGTTCTGGTGGTACAACATGCACTCAACCGTAGACTATGCGGTAACACCGCGGCCCCAATATCGAGCCAACGGATTGAAAATCCCGGATTGTTATTCGCATCCGGCCGAGCTCCGGGATTTGTTGCAAAAAGAACTTGGCACATTTCCTTTATTTAATTTCTGGGGACCGAAAACTTCGATTAAATCCAGCCAATGGATTGCGGACGCAGCGCAAAATGTTTTTCGACTGTACCAGCCCAATTTGTTGCTCGTTTATCTACCACATCTGGACTATTGCACGCAGAAATTCGGACCGGATCATATTAAAACGCAACGCGACCTCCTGCAAATTGACCAGGTGCTGGAAGGTTTAGTGCAATTTCTAGAAGGAGAAGGAGTCGAAGTAAATATCATTTCGGAATACGGAGTGGTGCCTGTCTCCCACCCTATTCATATTAATCGCATATTGCGAAAGGCAGGTCTAATAAATGTAAGATCCGAAAATGGACTGGAAATACTCGACGCCGGACAGTCAAAAGCTTTTGCCCTGGCAGACCACCAGGTGGCCCACATCTATATAAATGACCTTGCAAAAAAGGAATCGATATTTCAACTTTTGCAAAATACCGAAGGTATAGCCGAAGTGCTTGATACGGAAGGAAAGCGCGAGGCAAACATTGATCATCCCCGGTCGGGCGAGCTAATTGCGATTGCTCAACCGGACAGTTGGTTTACATACTATTATTGGCTTGAGGACCATAAAGCGCCGGATTTTGCCCGCACCGTTGATATCCATAAAAAGCCGGGTTATGATCCGGTAGAAATGTTCATGGACCCTAAGAAGAAACTAATTATCCCAAGGGTTGCCCTCAAATTAATAGCAAAGAAGTTAGGTTTTCGAGTTCTCATGGATTTTATTCCTCTCGACGCGAATTTAATTAAAGGCTCTCACGGTCAACTAAATGTCAAGGATAAGGACAAGGCACTATTTATTTCGCCGGAAAAAGTGCTCGATAACATTCGAGCAACGGAAGTTCATGATTTAGTACTAAATCAAATATTTTGAAACACATTAAAGATGTGTGTTTGCTGCCCACTAAATCACATGTTTATAAATCCGGTATCCATATGTACCGACAACGAGAAAACATAGCATAGGGAGAACAAACGAAAAGTTCACTTCAGGCACACCGAGTATCAGGGTATCTTCATATCCAAGACCGCCAATATCTAAAATCATGCCTTGCAGCACTGGCATAATCGCTCCACCAACAATCGCCATAACCAGGAAAGCGGCTCCGTATTTTGCATCATCGCCCATTCCTTTTAAAGCAATCCCATAAATAGTGGGAAACATCAACGACATGCAAAATGAAATCATGACCAGACTATAAAGTCCTGTCATTCCCTGAATAAAGATCGCACCCAAGGTGAAAAAGATGGCCAGCCCGGAGAAATACATCAATAATTTTCCAGCGTTTAAAAAACGCAGTAGCCAGGTACAAACCCATCTTCCCACCAGGAAAATACCCAGGGCCGACATAGCATAGGGCACGGCAGATTGGTTGTCAATTCCTAATGTCTCTGCATATTGATAAATGTATGTCCAACACATAATCTGAGCGCCAACGTAAAACATTTGCGCAAGCACGCCCTCTCTAAATCTTTTGCCTTTGAAGATTCTGGTGATGTTGGCTACCACACTTTCCCCAGTCTGACTCTGCTTCCGTTCCGGCATCTTCACAATCGATATGAGTACCAGAATACCGATGACCGCAAGCCCAAGAATCACGTAAGGATTTCGAATGACCATTAAGTCAGCCGTTCTTATCGTGGCTTTGGCTGATTCGGAAAGCGTATCGTAAATTGATTGGCCACTGGCATCCAAATCATCGGATTGAAGGGAGCCCAGGATGAAGGTTTGAGCTGCGTAAAGACCAGCAAGTGCACCGATGGGGTTGAAGGCCTGAGCCAAATTTAATCTCTGGGTAGCAGTTTCTTCGGGGCCCATGGATAAAATATATGGATTAGCTGTAGTTTCCAGGAATGCCAATCCAAAAGTCAGAATATACAAAGCCATTAAGAAGAAGATAAATTGCTGATATGCGGCGGCTGGATAGAATAGTAATGCTCCTACGGAATAGAGTACAAGACCAAGTAAAACTCCTTTCTTATAAGAATAGCGCTTCGCAAAAATAGCAGCCGGCAACGCCATGGTAAAATAACCTCCATAGAATGCCATTTGCACCCATGAAGCCTGGGTATTGTTTAATTCCAGTACTTTCTTAAATGCCGAAACCATGGGATTGGTGATGTCATTGGCGAATCCCCAAAGTGCAAAGAGGCTCGTTATGAGAATAAAGGGAATTAAAAGTTCACGTGGTACGACTGGTGTTTTCTTGCTCATGTTCTAAGTGCCTGAGTATGTTGCCTCAAAATAACCAATATTGTCAACCACACCTAAGAATTAACACTCAATACACACTTTAAGACAAAGTATATTACATCAAGGTCCGGATCGGCAATGATCCTGGCCGGGACTGGGAAGTTCGAACCAAAGAACTAGTCATGGAAGTGAATACGGATTATTTATTAAAAATAGTTGAATTCAATGTCCAATTACGACTGTTGGCCTCGTCTTGAGATTGTTATTATTTTTACGAAACAAATAAATCAGAAGAAATCATGAGCAATTTTATGTTTTTATTTAGGGGTGGCGATGCACAACGAGTTCAACAATCACCAGAAGAAATGCAGGCGCATATGCAAAAATGGGGCGTATGGATGGGTGGATTGAAGGAAAAAGGCAAGTTGATTGATGGTTTACCATTAGGTAAAGAAGGTAAAGTCGTAGAAAAATCTGGTGAAGTCATTACCAATGGACCATTTGCCGAAGGAGCGGAAGTAGTCGGTGGCTACCTGATTGTCACGGCAGATTCAATTGATGAGGCAGTTGAAATTTCTAAGGGATGTCCAATTTTCGAACATGGCGGCACCACTGAAGTAAGGGAAATCATGTCCATGTAACATTAGAGAGTAATCTTCGAGGGGTCATTTATTCCAAATGACCCCTCTTCTTCATTTTTAATCCTTCATCGCAGTTCCATGGATGTACAAAGGAATCTAGCGAACACTCTCACGAAAATGTCACTACCTGAGGTACAAGACAATGTGGAACACCTTTTCCGTCATAGCTATGGAAAGTTAGTCGCCATCCTGCTCAATCGCTTTGGAGCCCATGCGCTGGAGGATATTGAAGATGCCGTACAGGAGTCACTCATCAAAGCGATGAAGTTATGGCCTTATGGTGCTACACCTGACAATCCACTTTCCTGGTTATTAAGGGTTTCACAAAATCATCTGATCGATCAACTACGACGACAAAAAAGAATTACCCTTACGGGCGATCGTGATTCCGATAGCCTGAACCAATCTGTGTGGGACAATGATCCGGCTCTGGAAACCACTGTGAATGATGATCAGTTAAAACTGATCTTTGGTTGTTGTCATCCGGCACTATCTCAGGAATCTCAAATAATTTTAACCCTTAAACTCGTTGCCGGGTTCGGCAATAAGGAGGTGGCGACAGCCCTGTTAAAAAATGAAGAAGCCATTGCCAAGGCACATACACGTGCGAAGAAAAAACTTCGATCAGAAAATATCAAATTTGAAAGTTCCCTTGAAATTGGACTTCGATCACGATTACAAATCGTATTGAAAATAATCTATCTTATATTTTCGGAGGGTT
>JABDLW010000553.1 GCA_013001805.1 Saprospiraceae bacterium
CGGAGAGAAGACCGTTTATTCCGAAGTAAGCACCGGTCTTAATGGCGGTGGCACAATTTACAGTGCTAATGATGTGATTGAATTAAATAATAGTTGCATCCCCATGGTGTTTAGCAATACCAATTTAAACGGTACCCAGACTTATACCTCTTGTGAAATTGTAGCTGATCCCAATGTGAGTATTAGTGGTGAAATCCTATTCGAGGCACCAACGGTAATCCTGGGACTTGATGTCGAAGTCCCATTAGGTGCAATCTTTGAAGTCCAGGTGAACTAGGAAATGTCTTTCCTTTTTGTTATCTAAACTCATGGATACCAATAGATCTTCTTGTTATTTGGCTCAAGCCATGACCACCATCACCCCGTAAGTTTATTTTTGTCATCGGTCTGGTGCTGCCTTTTGGTGATTTTGTATATTTAGATTATGCCGGCGAATATTCCCTCGATGTCCCTTCCTGTTAAGTATTTGCAGATTACTTTTTTCACCTTTGTTATCCTGTACTTTGGTAGAGTGTTGTTCATCCCCTTATTTCTGGGATTGTTAATTGCCATTGTCATGTATCCCATCTGCAAATGGCTGGAGGCGCACAAATGGAATAAATCACTGGCGATCACCGCGTGTATAGTAATCGTCGCCACTATTTTTGCACTAATTTCTTTACTTTTTATCTGGCAACTTGGTGTTTTTAGTAATTATGCTCCTCAGGTATTGGAAAGCTTGGAAACAATCCTAGTCCAATTACAGGAGTATGCTAGTGAAAATATGGGCTTGTCCATAGACCTGAAGAACAGCTGGGGGCAGAATCTAATTGGTGTGATAGGAAGTACGTTGTCTTCAGCAGTTGAGGCGACAATAGGCACGGTTGTGATACTTTTTCTAACACCAATATACACCGTTCTATTTTTATATCACCGGAGTGTTTTTGTGCAATTCCTCACGCATATAACTCCCATAGGATATCGGAATCAACTTGTAACTATTCTGCAGCAAACTATTGAAACTTATTTTAATTTCATAAAGGGCATGATGCTGGTATATTTGCTGGTGGGCATTCTTAATAGTTTGGGATTGATGGTGCTGGGGGTGAGACATGCGATACTTTTCGGGATGCTTTGCGCCATCATGACCATCATCCCTTATGTCGGAATTATTGTTAGTGCCTTGTTACCGATTTCTATAGTATGGATTGATACAGGAAACTTCTGGTACCCACTTGGTGTGGTGATCATTTTTGGGTTTATTCAATACTTAGAGGCGAATGTGATTTTTCCTAAGATTGTGGGAGCTCAACTCCATGTCAATACCTTTGCCATTTTGGTAGCATTCATTGCCGGGGGTATTGTTTGGGGTGTATCGGGTATGATACTTTTTATCCCATTTGTAGCCATTATCAAAATTATTAGTGACAACATCGACGAATGGAAATCAATCAATGTGTTGTTAAGTCGAAAATAACTTTCTCTCTGAAGTCTCCCGAAAATGTACTGATTATTTTGCATGCAGTAATTGATGAATTTTTTCCTCAGCATTATCGGCCAATCTTCTAGCCAGGACGGAAACACCGTAGGTAAAAGCACTTTTAAGAATGCCATGACCATTTAGGTTTTCCTGTGTTTTTTTATCCAGAATTTTACTGAGGGTTCTTTTTGCTGCTTTTTTTACGGTCAGATAATCCTTGAGATCTTCCCATGTCTTCAACATCTTTGATTCCAAATCCTGTTGCCTTTGGAAGACTTTAATCCGCTCTTTTTGCAGCTGTTTAACCGATCTAATATTCTGAATCATCACTAAACATTTGTCTGATTAACGCATTTTTTGTCGGTAAAGTGATTATGGGAATCTTAAGAAACCAGAGTAACAATCCTATGAGTAAGTAAATACTGGCAATAATCAGAAAGCCAGACCAATTGGCTCCCGTCCAGATTCCTATCACAATCGCTAGTGCAATACTGGCAAATAGGATAAAGCAGAAGAACACCTGAATTAAGATGAACCTCGTGATAAGATCGGCTATAATTTCAGACCCTTTATCAACACTACTTAGCCTTACTGATTCAATTCGGGTGTCTACATATTGCCTTAACGTATCTGCCAGTTCTTCTACCTTAGCAAACACCTTTTGCATGGAAAAGCGTTTTTTCAATCGAGAAAATTGATGTGACAACTATGCAAACTCCTCAACCGCGTGCTGCAAAGTCTGCTGAATCTCATCCTTCATTCCTCTCAATTTTTCTGTGCCTTGTTCTATTTTATCCACTACGTCGTGGGCAAGTTTTTGCCCTTCCTGGGCGATTTTCTTTCTGGTTTTTTTACCTTTCATCGGAGCAAATAGAATGCCCACCACGGCACCGGCAGCAGCTCCTGCTACTAGTGCAGTCAATATTTTTCTTGTGTTTTTCATGATTATTTATTTTATGCTTTTAAAATACCCTGAAAGCTGCTCCCGGCCAATGACTGGACTCAAACATTTAGATGAGATGTATCAAAGCAGGAGCGTGGATTTCTTGACAGCTAGTGGCTAAAAAGAGGCGAATTAAATGGAGTGAGTTCTCTATGGGATCACTGGGTTTGGGTACAGATGGTCAGATCTGTGTCGGTCCTATTTTCAATTTGCAAATTTGCGATCAGATCAGAGATCGATTCCTGTCTGTCCAGACTAAAGCCTAACCGCTGGAAAATGATTTATAGCAAATGCAACCTTTTGGAGCCGGGATCAGTCTTTTTGTGAAACGGAACCGCATGATCAAGCACATACTGAAGCTCACCTTTCGCAATTTCCGGAGGCATAAAAGCTCTTTTTTCATCAATGTGATCGGCCTCTCCACTGGATTAGCTTGCTCACTGATTATAGTACTATGGGTCAATGACGAGCTCAGCATTGATAAATTTCACGAAAAAGATGAGCGATTATACTATGTGATGGAGCACCAGCAGTATGCTGGAGACATTATGACCACCATGTCTACGCCGGGTCTTCTGGCTCAAACACTAAAAGAGGAGGTTCCGGAAATTGAGCACGCGGTTACATTGATGTGGCCGGAAAATTTCACTCTTACCGTTGGTGAAAAAAATCTCAAAGTCCGGGGGCACCATGCGGGTGCCGATTTTTTCAAAATGTTTAGTTACCCACTACTCCGGGGAGACCCCAACCAATTGCTTGTGGATCACTCGTCGGCGGTGATTTCAGAGTCTTTGGCAAAAAAGCTATTTGGTTCTGTCGAAGCTGCATTCGAACAAATATTTGAATATGAGCACGAAGATCAATTCAAAGTAAGTGGAATATTTCAGGACCTCCCGCCAAATTCCACCCATCAATTTGATGTTTTGCTGCCCTATAGCAAATACCTGGCGGAAAATGAAGGCTGGCTAAGGAGTTGGGGCAGCAATTCACCCCCGACCATAGTGACTTTGGTGGAGGGATCAAATCCTGATGCTGTCAATACCAAGATTTCTGGGTTCATAAAAACCAGAAATGAAGATACAAATGTCACCTTGTTTCTCAAAAAGTTTTCCGAACGATATCTGTATGGCAGGTATGAAAACGGGATCCAGGCTGGAGGACGAATAGAATACGTAAAGTTGTTTTCTGTAATCGCAGTTTTTATTTTGATCATTGCCTGTATTAATTTTATGAACCTCTCCACGGCACGGGGCTCACAGCGTGCCAGGGAAGTAGGAGTAAAGAAAACGTTTGGTGTCCATCGATCACTTCTCATTTTTCAATATTTGACTGAATCAATGGTGGTGGCACTGGCCTCGCTGGCTCTGGCAATTTTCTTGGTTTTGGCATTTTTGCCAACCTTTAATCTGATTACAGACAAGCAAATTGGCTATAACTTCTCACCAGGCATTCTACTGGCATTTCTGGGTATTGCTATTTTAACGGGCATCCTGGCCGGAAGTTATCCTGCTTTCTATTTATCTTCCTTCAAGCCGGCTACCGTGCTAAAAGGAGAGTTGAAGTCTTCTTTGGGTGAGCTCTGGGCCAGGAAGGGTTTAGTTGTTTTTCAATTTACCCTATCCGTTGTTTTAATTGTATCCGTTTTGATTATTTACCGGCAAATTGAATTTGTCCAGTCCAAGAATTTGGGCTATGACAAAGATCATTTGGTGCATTTTCCCATGGATGGTAAACTGGCAGAGCAACCGGACGCATTTATCGCCCGGGCTAAGAATCTTTCTCCAATTATTAATATCGCGAACACCAGTCATGACCTGGTAGGTCAGAACAATAACACCAGCGGTCTGCAATGGGAGGGTAAAAATCCTGAAGACCTGATTTTATTTGAAAATGTGAGTGTAGGATATGATTTGTTGGAAACGATTGGTGTTGAGCTGGTGGAAGGACGTTTTTTTTCGAGGGAATATGGCAGAGACAGCAGCAAAATCATTTTTAATGAAGAAGGCATAAAAGTGATGGGTCTAACGAATCCACTGGGCAAAATAATTCGGCTCTGGGATCAGTATGATCTTGAAATAATTGGTGTCGTAAAGGACTTTCACTTTCAGTCTCTGCATGAACCGGTGAAGCCTCTCTTTTTTCGATTCAATCCGGAAAATACCTGGGTCATGATGGCAAAACTAAAAGGTGGTCAGGAGAAAGAGGGAATTACAGAGCTTCAGAACCTATACGAAGAGTTTAATCCCGGCTTTCCTTTTGAGCATACATTTGTCGATGAAGACTATGCCGAACAATATGCAGCTGAACAAAGGGTATCACAACTCTCCCGGTATTTTGCCGGGCTCGCCATTTTAATATCCTGTCTTGGTCTATTTGGTCTCGCTGCATTTACGGGTGAACGCCGGAAAAAAGAAATCGGTATCCGGAAAGTACTAGGCGCGTCTATAAATCAGATTGTACTACTCTTGACCCGGGATTTTACCCGTTTGGTCCTCATTTCAATATCTATCGGTCTGCCGCTGGCTTTTTATTTAATTAATGATTGGTTGAGTCGGTTCGAGTATCAGATACCAATGCATTGGAGTTATTTTGTCCTGGCGGGACTGATTTTATTGATGATCTCCTGGATAACAGTAAGTAGTCAGGCGCTTAAGGCAGCTCTGGTACATCCCACCGAATCCATTAAAGATGAATGATCAATTTCGAATACCCGTGTTAATCAGTCAACCCTCTTGGCTTTGTGCTATGATGATTGAATGTAAAGATCAGTAAAATCCGCAGGGATACTACAAATCCCTTCTGACATTCTTCCTGCCTCGATTAAACCCTTGGCGATCTGCATCGTCTCATCTAATATCTAAACTGATTTTAATGATGCAGGATAGCACACTTTGGTCTCTAAGATTGGGCTTCTCGGGCAAGCAGTCAGAAGCTATTCAAAATTCGGGATTGAGAGAATTCTTACAAAGTTCATTTGATAGCAAATATGATCATAGCGAACCGGATTGTTTGCGTGATGAACCTAAGACGATTGTGGATCTTAGATCACGACGGTCTCAATTGGCTGGGATGTCTGCTGAAGAGAAACAGAAGTTGGTCAGGGACTCCAGGCGTAAATCGATAGAACTTAAGGGCTGGTGGATCAGCAAAATGCAAAAGGAGGCTTATCCTCTGCGCGAGAAGATGGTCTGCTTCTGGCACAATCATTTTGTGGCTACTGCGCAAAAGGTCCGGATCAATTATTGGATTTACCAACTGAATACAATCATGCGGGAAAATGCCTTTGGCAACTTTCGTGATCTGACTAAAAAGGTGATTACCAGCAATGCCATGGTGAGATATCTCGACAATGTGGACAACAGAAGGGGACAAATAAATGAAAACCTGAGCCGGGAGTTGCTCGAATTGTTTACTCTCGGTATTGGCAATTACACAGAGGAAGACATCAAGAATGGGGCAAAAGCATTGGCTGGACTCGGTGTGGGTGAAATGAGAGCGCAGTACCGTCGGCCATTTACTGTTAATGAGCCTATTTCCTATTTGGGAAGGACTGGAAGATTTAAAGCCGAAGATTTGATTGATATCATTTTCGAGCAAGAAAACATACCATATCTCATCACCCGCAAAATATTGCAATGGTTTATTTATGATAATCCTCCCGCTGATTTAATTGAATATTATGGTAATTATTTCAGGGAAGTTGATTTTGAGCTAAAGCCCTTCTTAGTAAAAATTTTCATAGAGGAATATCCTAAGTCCAGTGCTGGATCGAGGATTAAGGATCCTCTGGTTTTTACATTGCAACTTTTGGACGAACTGAACGTCGAAGAGATAGATCCGAAGATGATTGCCTTGATTCTTCAGCAGCAGGGGATGGATTTATTTAATCAGCCAAATGTAAAAGGCTGGCCTGGGGGCAATGCCTGGCTGACTTCACAAATTTATCTGCAGCGTCACAAGATTTCTGATTTGTTATGTAGTGGTCACACTATTGACAGGAAATTGTTAGACAGAAAAATGAACACGGGTAAGCTACCATTGCAAAAAATTCAAATCGATCTTAATTGGGACCGAAACGCAACAAGTAGAGAGATAATCGATCAGTTATCCGCGAGGTTGCTATTTGATACAGATGATGAACTGGAAGAGAGCATGGGTAATATACTGAAATATGATTTTGATCCGAAAAGTCCCAACGCAGATACGGTGGTGCTGCGATTATTTAATTACATCACCAAGACGGCGGAATATCAGTTGATTTAGATCGGTTTTTTAACTCGGATAATATAATTATAATGAAAAGAAGAAAATTTTTCTCAGTCACTGGGACCTTTACCGGAGGGGCGCTGGTTTTACCTGAGTTCCTGCAGATATTAAATGCCCAGGTGGGCGAATCAAATGCTGAACAATGCCTGGTTTTCATCCAGTTAAATGGAGGTAATGATGGACTGAACACGTTCATTCCCTACGTGGATCCGTTGTATTATCAACTTCGACCCAATATAGCATTGGGCAAGGATAAAGTGATAGGTCATCATAATGGTATGGCTTTTCATCCGGCACTACCGGGCTTCGCGGAGATACAGCAGCATGGTAATCTGAGTATTATTCAGAATGTGGGATACCCGGAACCAGACCGTTCTCATTTCCGTAGTCAGGAGATTTGGCAGACAGCTTCGTCCGCCAGTCAATATTTAAGTGAAGGATGGTTAGGCAGATTTTTGGATTTGCAATGCCGGGATCATAATCCTGTCGCCGGAGTAAATCTGGATCTGACCGATAATCTGGCGTTAAGAGGTCTTCAGCCCAATTCGATTACAGTAAAAGATCCCAGACGCTTTAAGACACGGAATAGCGATGAGAGAAGGGTGCAGTTGTCGGATAATCCTCAACTTGATTTTGTGCGAAAAATTGCCAATTCAATCGAAACCGGTTCTGCGGAAATACAGGCAGCGTTGGCCCGTTCAACTTCGAGAGAAGACTACCCTCAAACCGGATTAGGTCGGAAATTGGAGTGGATTTCTCAATTGATTAAAGGAGGTTTGGGCTCGCAAATATTTTATACTTCGCTTAATGGATTTGATACCCACGATAATCAGCTTGCACTACACCAAAGATTTCTGACCGAGCTTAACGATGCCGTTTTTTCTTTTTATCAAGACCTGAGAAACGCTGATCTACTGAAAAGTACAAGTATCGTTATCTTCTCTGAATTTGGCCGAAGGGTTGCTGACAATGGGAAAGGTACAGATCACGGGGCTGCCGCTCCCATGTTTGTAATCGGTGGTGAAACTAAAGGGAAAATAATTGGTTCAAATCCCAATCTTTCCGACCTGGATCGTGGTGATTTGAAATATCAAATAGATTTTCGCAGTGTTTACGGATCTTTGATTAAAAATAAATTTAATTTCGATCCTATCGAGATAGGAATTAATAATGAACCTCTACCTGGCCTTTTTTAGCTTTCCCTTCCAAAGGAATGGACCATTTTGTACCGTAAATTGCCTGAAAAAAATCTCGAAGGAATCACCATGCTTTGTAATTGGTGGCTTCCAAGATTCTTAACATGCATTTTATATTTAAAAGATAAAACTAAGCAAACGACAGAATATTTTAGCGACATTCCGGTGACTTTAAATATTTCAAAGTCACCCCGAGTTGATACATTTTTCGCAAAAATGAAAAAAGTTGTAATGACAGGGAGGGCGGCAATCAACCTTAACTCCAATAACAGAAAACGATAGTCACCCTGAGCCTGTCGAAGGGTAGTTTCCGTTAGTTCAAACTTTTTCTTCTCAAGAACTAGGGTT
>JABDLW010000556.1 GCA_013001805.1 Saprospiraceae bacterium
CCATTTGGCGGCAATGTTGTTGGGCTGGAAGCAGCTTCATGGCGATATTTCAATAAATCCCCTCAACGTCTTACCTGGGCTGAAGCATCAATGATGGCCGTTCTCCCGAATGCTCCTTCCATTACTCATGTAAATAAAAACAGACCTAGACTTTTAGCTAAAAGAGATCGACTGCTTCAAAAATTATTAGAAAAAGGATCTATCGATCAACTTGATTATGAAGCTGCCCTGCTGGAACCACTACCTTCGACTTTGTATGCATTACCGAATGAGGCACCTCATTACCTGGAACTTTTAAGAAAAGAAGAAGATGGCCGAATTTATACTTCCCATATAGAACCAACTATTCAAAATCAGTCAGCCCAGGTGCTAAATGATTTTTATCCATTCTGGAAAGCGAAAAAGATATACAACGCGGGTGCCTTAATTCTGGAAACCAAGACAGGGAATGTTGTGGCCTACCACGGCAATATTCCAATTACATCGGAAGAAACATGGGTGGACATGGTGCAGGCGCCAAGAAGTTCAGGCTCCATTTTGAAACCCTTACTCTATGCACATCAAATAGATGAGGGGTTAATCAGTCCTGTACAGTTGGCCATAGACATTCCAACTTATATTTCAGGTTTCAATCCTACAAATTATCACAAATCATTTAGCGGAGCTATTCCAATTGATGAAGCGCTACAGCAATCATTAAACGTTCCGGCTGTGCGTCAATTGCAGCAATACGGGGTGTCCAAGTTTTTAACACGACTGCGGAAACATGGGTTAACAACTTTAAATAATAGTAGTGATCATTATGGATTATCGCTCATTCTTGGAGGAGGTGAGGTTACCCTGTGGGACCTAGCCAATGTCTATCAGAGGCTCGGTGCACAATTAGTGGAAGACCGGGATGACGACTTGTTGACCACGGCAGCAATTTTCCAAACATTTGAAGCATTAAAGGGCCTGGCGCGGCCAGATGAATCTGGCAACTGGCAGGTTATGGATAGCCGATTTCCGGTTGCTTGGAAGACTGGTACGAGTTATGGTCACCGTGATGCCTGGGCAATTGGGGTTACGCCGTCGTATACCATTGCCACATGGGTTGGAAATGCTGATGGAGAGGGTAGAGATGGCATTGTGGGGGTTGGTACGGCAGGTAAACTTTTATTTACACTTTTCGATATAATGCCACAGGAAGATAATTGGTTTTCTGCCCCTTATGAAGACATGTCTTATTTTACAATCTGCAAAGAGAGTGGGTATTTGACGAGCGTAATTTGCCCTGATACGATACAGCTATTGTTACCCAACCAGGTTGAAAGAACCAAGGTTTGTCCCTATCACTATATCCATTATACGAACGAGGATGAAACGGTGCGAGTAGACCCCTCATGTGTAGAGCACCATGAACTCAAACAGACGACTTATTTTCAATTACCTCCCGAAATTTCTACCTATTATATTCCTTCTCATCCTGAGTACAAACGACTTCCACCTTATGCAACTAATTGTGCGACAGACTCCTCGGTGCCTGAAATGACATTTACATATCCTTTAGATGGGGAAACCATATACCTGCCTAAAGACCTCAATAATACGGACCAACAACTAATTGCCCGAATAGCGCATCAGCAGACGGAGACGCGTTTGTTCTGGTATCTCGACGATACATATCTGGGCACTACAGAGCTCTTTCACAGTATGTCCATCCGGCCAAGTCCTGGCCAGCATACCCTGCTCGTAGAGGATGTAAAAGGAAATCGGACTTCGCGTCAGTTCAATGTGGCAAACAGGCTACATCCTTAAAAATGCGCTAAAGAGGTATCGGTTATTTTTTTAATTTGTGGGTCCTTCTCAACCTGGCTTATTGATGATTATATGAAACACCTGGTATTTCAGATTTTTTTAATCTTTTCAGTTACTACAGTTTATAGCCAGGACCTGGTCCCGGTGGCTCAGTTTAAGTCTGGCGATAAAGTCTTAAGCGAAAACATTGCAAGCTTTGCGAGTAATCCGGACGTAACAAGAGACGAAATCGTCGATAATCTCTACTTCCGGTATGTTCAATTCAACAACATTCCTTCGGCCCCAGTACAGGATGAATTGAAAAGTAATGGACTCCATTTAATCGAGTATATACCGGATAACGTATACCTGGTAGGATTTCCCCGAAACTATGACACCCGACAATTATTAAATTATGATATCCGAAGTGTGGTCTCCATTGATATTGAGGATAAGCTTGATCTACGGCTATTAGATCAGACCTGGCCCTCCTGGGCACAAACTGAAGATGGAAGAGTCAAAGTCATGTTGAAGACTTTCCCCGATGTCTCGAGAGAAACATTTATAAGAGCTTTGCTGGATGCCGGTGTAATTTTTACAAAAGAAGATATTCATTTTCCATTTATATTCTCGTCTCTTTATCCTGCTGAATTTTTAAGTATAGCCGGACTTCCCGTTGTACAATTTCTGGATATTGGACCTGACCCCGGGACACCTGAGGATACCGGTGGTCGGACATTGCAACGAGCCAACCTTATAAATAATTTATTGCCGGGAGGATTGCGATACGATGGGAGTGGGGTAAATATCCAGGTGCGCGACGATGGGGTGGTTGGACCTCATATTGATTTTGAAGGAAGGCTCTTTGATTATACGGGAGGCGCCAATTCGGGCACACATGGAGATGGAGTAGCAGGAGTATTTGCCGGGGCAGGAAACCTGGAGCAAGAAGTAGCAGGAAGTGCATCAGGAGCTAATGTATATGTGACCAACTACGAATCCACTTTTACCGATAATACGATGCAGTTGCACCAACAAGAAAATGTTGTTATTACTAATTCGTCCTATAGCAATGGTTGTAATGCAGGGTATACTACGACTACACAGAGAGTAGATCAGCAAATGCACAATTTTCCAAATCTGATGCATGTTTTTTCAGCCGGGAATTCCAATAATAACGATTGCGGATACGGTGCCGGAAATCAATGGGGGAACATTACCGGAGGCCATAAACAGGGAAAAAATGTGATGGCGGTTGCCAATCTCTTTGCTAACGGAACCTTAGTGTCTTCAAGTAGCAGAGGACCAGCTCATGATGGTCGGATCAAACCGGATATTTCAGCGCATGGGCAAAATGAAAGATCTACTTCTACCAATAATACCTATCAGACATTTGGCGGGACTTCTTCTGCGGCACCTACTATGGCAGGCAGCTACGCTCAACTTTACCAGGCTTACAGATCATTAAATGGGGGAGAGGACCCACACACAGGGTTTTTGAAAGCGGTTGTTTTGAATTCAGCACATGACAAAGGAAACATCGGACCTGATTTTAAATTTGGTTGGGGAAGAATCGATGCATATAAGGGATTGGAGATTTTAGAAGATCAAACCTATCTCGAAGGTTATATAGTCCAGGGACAAATAAAGAACCATACCATTAACATTCCGGCCAATGTTGCGGAAGCAAGGGTAATGATCTATTGGGCTGATCGGGCAGGTGCAGTTAACGCGAGTAAAGCGCTGGTGAATGACCTGGACATACATATGACAGATCCGACATCTACACGTCATGATCCATGGATCCTTGACCATACACCTGATCCATTATTACTTGATTTACCGGCTTCTAAGGGGATTGACAGATTAAATAATATGGAGCAAGTGCAAATTGACAATCCTGTTGCGGGTAACTATAATTTGCAGATAAGTGGAACGACAATCCCTTTTGGATCGCAGCATTACTTCGTCGTATGGTCATTTTTCTATGATGAAATTATGGTGACTTATCCTTTAGGAGGAGAAGGATTTGTGCCCAATGAATCTACGAGAATCCATTGGGATGCTCACGGAAACCAAGGGAGTTTTACATTAGAATATTCAGCAAATAATGGAGGAAGCTGGAATACGATCACATCGGGTTTGAGTGGCGACACCAGACTGTTTTCCTGGAATGTGCCAAATATTGTAAGCAGCGAAGCACTTGTCAGAGTATCCCGGGGTGGTCAATCCGATCAATCCGATGCTCCTTTTGCCATTATTCTACCGCCTGCAAACCTGAACTTCACGAATGCCTGTAAGACAGGTGCCACACTGAATTGGAGTGCAGTGAATGGAGCTGATAATTATGAAGTATTCCAGTTAGGTGAAAAGTATATGGAAATCATTGCGACGACTAATGCCT
>JABDLW010000570.1 GCA_013001805.1 Saprospiraceae bacterium
ATGGGCACCGCATGCTTTAATATTTTTCATAGCATTGGTTCTCTATGCCAATACGTTGGGACACGATTTTACTCAGGATGATGCCATTGTAATATATGATAATATCTATGTTACCAAAGGTGTTGAAGGATTATCAGATATATTCACGAAGGACTCTTTTAGCGGTTTTTTTGGTGGTGAAAATAAGTCTGGCTTGGTTTCCGGAGGCAGGTATCGACCCATGACACTTGCCGTATTTGCCGTACTCTATGAATTTGCCGGTGCCAATCCTTCCATTTACCATTTTGTAAACATAGGTGCTTATGCTACTTTATGCCTGCTAATATTTGTTACGCTCAAAGAAATTAATCGTTTTTGGCCAGAGCAAGATACCCTGGTATTTGCCTTTCTTTCTTCCCTTATTTTTGTAGTACATCCCGTACATACTGAGGTGGTTGCCAATGTCAAGGGCCTGGATGAAATTTTCAGCCTTTTCTTTTCTATCCTTACGTTACTTTGTGCGGTTCGTTATGTGCGCTCAACCGGGATCTGGTGGCTGCTCCTCTCGGTTATCAGCTTCTTCGTGGCATTATTGTCGAAAGAGAATGCAGTGGTTTTTGTGCTTCTTGTGCCGGTTGTTTTATACTATTTCACGAAATCAAAATACCGTAAACAAGCTTATATCTCCTCCGGTATGTTGGTGCTTTCATTTGGTGTCTATTGGATAATTAGAAGTCAAATTATCGGATCCTCCTTTGGTGATCCTCCAACTGAAATGATGAATAACCCTTTTATGAAAGTTGTGGATGGTCAATATTACCCATTCTCACTGGAGGAAAAATGGGCATCGATCACTTTTGGTATGGGCAAATATATTCAGTTGTTATTTTTCCCCCATCCATTGACCCATGATTATTACCCAAGGCATTTTGAGGTGCTCAATTTTAAAAATTTAGGAGTGATCGCTGCTGCCATTATGAATATTACCCTTGTTTTAATTGCAATCCTGGGAATTCGCCGCAAATCATTCATATCCTTCTGTATCTTCTTTTTTTATGCAACCATTGCGTTGATGGCCAATATATTTTTTCCTATTGGTACACATTTATCCGAGCGATTTTTGTTTACTCCTTCTTTGGCTTTATCAATGACATTGGCTTTCGGACTAATACATCAATGCAAATCCAACGGGGTAAAGATGAGAATGTTAGCATTATTAGGGGGAATTGTATTCCTGGGAAGTGTGAAGACAGTCACGCGAAATACCGTGTGGAAAAATGATTTTACCCTTTTCACCACAGATGTCCAGACTTCAAAGCGCAGTGCAAAAGTTCGGAATGCTGCAGGCGGAGCATTGATCACTGCAGCACTAGAACCAGATAATGCAGACCGGAAAGAGTCTATGATGGAGGAGGCCGTTTTGCATTTAAACGAAGCGGTAAAAATTCATCCGAGATATAAGGAAGCGTATTTATTATTGGGGAATGCGCACTCTTATTTAAAGGAATTCGATAACTCGATACGTTCTTATGAAATGGCACTAAGTATTAACCCATATTATGAAACGGCTGAGAGCAATTTGATGATCGTTTTACGTGAAGGGGCCAAGTTGCAAGGAGGGCAGAATCGAAACTATATCAAGGCCATTCAATATCTTGAACGGGCGTTGGAATTATCTCCGAATGACTTTGAGGCTACCGCCCTTTTAGGCACTGCCTATGGAAGCGCTGGTGATCACAGAAATGCCATTAAATATTTTACAAAGGCCATTAGCATAAATCCAGATATTGCAACAACCTATGTAAATCTGGGTTTTGCGCAATTGAACTTAGGAATGGAGGAAGAGGCACAGATTAACTTCAGTAGAGCCGTCCAAATAGACCCCAAGGCAGTAGAACAGATACAAAATCAGTAGATCGATGAAAACAATATTCCTTGTCCCCATATTTACGCTGCTGATGACAGGATTAAATGGACAATCTAATCAAGTCAATACTTGGGTGGATTCTGTCCTGCAATCTATGTCTCTCGATGAAAAAATTGGCCAGGTATTTTCAGTCAGGGCCTATTCAAGGGAAGACAAGGAACACATTCGCACTGTCAAAGCCCAAATTAAAAAGTATCATATAGGAGGCATTTGTTTCTTTCAGGGTGATCCTGTAAAGCAGGCACAATTGGTAAATACCTACCAGGACCTTTCAACTATTCCCCTTTTAATAAGTATTGATGCCGAATGGGGTCTCGGGATGCGATTTCCAAAGAAAGCCATTAGTTTTCCCAGGCAACTAACCATTGGTGCCATAACTGATCATCAGTTGATCTACCTGATGGGTAAAGAGATAGGCAGACAGTGTCGATTGGCCGGAGTCACCGTCAATTATGCACCTGTTGCGGATATCAATAATAATCCCAATAATCCGGTCATTAACGTCAGGTCTTTTGGTGAAGACAGATATAATGTTGCTGCTAAATCTTTTGCCTATATGAAGGGACTTAGTGATGCCGGTGTACTGGCATGTGCCAAACATTTTCCAGGGCATGGCGATACAGATGTTGATTCACACTATGATCTTCCGGTGATAACCCATGACCGTCAGCGCCTTGACAGTATTGAGCTCTTTCCATTCGAAATGCTAATAAAACAGAATATTCCGGCAATAATGGTGACTCATTTACAAGTGCCTGCTCTTGATAGTCGACCAAATCGTCCAACCGTGGTCTCCGAAAAAGCGGTACATGGCCTGTTAAGAGAAGAATATGGTTTTGAGGGCCTGATCATCACAGATGCTATGGATA
>JABDLW010000618.1 GCA_013001805.1 Saprospiraceae bacterium
CCAATCATCAAAGAAATTAAAAAAAGACAAATTGATCAGGACGCAAATGACCTGGAACCACTTTTTGAGCTCGAAAATCAATTACATACTCCGGTAGTTCCTGAAGATGTACTACAGCCTCGAAATACATGGGCAGATAAAGCTGCGTATGATCAGGAAATAGAAAACCTGGTCATGTTGTTTCAAAAGAACTTTAGTGCATTTGAAACTAAGGTAAATCCCGAGATTTGTGAGGCAGGTCCCAGGTAACAACAAATCTGTAACTTAAGTCGATGAAAACGCTGTGTCTTCTCACCTGCCTTTTTAGCCTGACCACGATCTATGCACAAGTAGATACCCTGGCTCTGATAGGACAGCGTCTGGGATTACATTTTTCTCCAGATCAGTTAAAAATGATGGAGAAAGCGATAAATGACCGTAGTAGCGATTATGAAAAGATGCGTGAAGAAGTCATTGAAAACTCGGTAAGTCCGGCGTTTCATTTTGATCCAAGGCCGCACGGCTTTGTCATTTCGACAGTCGATGAGAAGCCCATAAATTGGTCATTGCCTAAGATTTCCCTACCGCAACATCCTGGTGATCTGGCCTTCTATAGTATATTGGAATTGGCAACACTCATCAAATCAAGAGAAATATCTTGTGTCGCTCTCACCAACTTTTTCCTTAGCCGGATTAAAATGTATAGTGATACCCTCAAGTGCACGATAAGTGTTACTGAAGATCTTGCACTGCAACAGGCTCAGCGGGCAGATTCCCTTTTGGACCAGGGTATCTGGCTGGGTCCCCTGCATGGGATCCCTTACGGAGCGAAGGATTTATTTTCCGTTCCCGGTTACAAGACAAGCTGGGGTGCAGCCCCTTTCCAGGACCAGACTTTGGTGGAAACAAGTGACGTGGTTGAAAAATTAACCAGTGCCGGGGCTGTATTGGTGGCTAAATTGACCCTGGGTGCATTGGCGATGGGCGATGTATGGTATGGCGGTATGACACGAAATCCCTGGAACCTTGAACAAGGCTCAAGCGGATCCTCAGCCGGTTCGGCGAGCGCGACGGTAGCCGGCCTGGTACCCTTTGCTCTGGGCACCGAAACCAGGGGATCGATCACTTCGCCCTCCACGCGTTGCGGAGCTACAGGTCTTCGGCCAACTTTTGGGCGGGTCTCCAGGGCAGGTGCGATGGCCTTAAGTTGGACAATGGATAAAATCGGTCCTATTTGCCGCAGTGCGGAGGATTGTGCGATTGTCTTTGACGTCATAAGAGGAAAGGGAAGGGACAATACCGTGATTGAGGCCCCATTCCCATACGATCAAGACCTCGATGTTCGACAATTGAAAGTCGGATACTTTAAAAACCTGTTTGATTCATGCGAATTCACCCGGCCATATGATGAAGCGGCTCTGCAAACACTAAGGAGCATGGGGTTAAATTTGCAGGAAGTGCATTATAAAATAGAGCAACCGGTCGAAGCCATTGGTTTTATCCTTATAGCTGAAGCTGCGGCTGCATTTGATGAGCTGACCAGATCAGGCAGAGATAGTCTATTGGTGCGTCAGCATGAACACGCCTGGCCAAATACTTTCCGCGCTGCCCGGTATATACCAGCGGTAGAATATATCCAGGCAAATAGAATTCGCAGCTTGCTCATGGATGAATTTCATAAATTAATTTCGGGCTACGACGTAATTGTAACTCCTACCTTTGAAGGTACACAGATACTCACGACAAATCTCACCGGACAACCGGTGGTAACCCTACCGCACGGTTTTGCAGAAGACGGTACTCCAAGGAGCATCACTTTTCTGGGAAATTTGTTTGAGGAACATAAAATTCTCGCCCTGGCCCAGGCATTTCAGCTCGCCACTGACTTTGAAGACAGGCATCCTCTCCCCTTTCGAGAATAGATCGATGTGATTGGAAACCATTGATTAATGGCTCACGATAACACGCTGCCATTGCCTTTCATTCCCATTGAAAATTCGCGCCGTATATATTCCTGAAGGCAAATGTGCCATGGAAAATGAATGACCATTCTCTAAATCAGTGGCCATCACCCTTAAACCCATCGCGTCAAATAATTCTAAAGTGCTGCCCGGATCCACGTCCAGATTAAAACGGATGCGGTCATAAGCCGGATTCGGCACCAGAATACCGGTCGCTTCCTGACCGTAGTCTCTGGTCGGCACAGATCCCCCTTCAAATTTAATCTCATCAATGACAAAAAAGGAAGTATCACTGGTATTGTTCACGTCCTTCGTAGTAATGATCAGAATCGAGACACTATCGGGAATGGATTCATTGTTGTATCTAAAATCAACCGAGAAGGGAACAAAGTCAGCGGCATCGCGACTGATATCAGCATCGGCACCGACTATCCTGAAGAGTGCGTAGCCAATAGCATCGGCGGTATCAAGGAGATCGGAATTATGCAAAACCGCATAGATGGATAGCGTGTCGATACCATTTCCCTCATATTTAACAAATCCTGTCATCCTATCCGGTCTTCCACCACAATCAATCAATTGGATCAAATCACTTGTTTCCAACAAGGAATCTCCGGAAATGCGCGCGGCTGATAGGGATCCATCAGCACCTGGCATATACTGTTGAATCCCTTCGAAAATGGGTATGTCCAACGTATCCTGGTCCAGATAATCGATGATAAAATTGGAGAGAGCCACGTCAAGCAGTCGAATCAGTGAAAGCCATCCTGTTGGCAGAATGACCGCTTCAGTCAATTCCAGACCCAGCTCATATTCAAAAGAGTCGGTATAATCCGTCCATTCTTCAAAACTCCCGTTTAATGGTTGACACTGTGATTGTGCCTCATTTAGAAGTATGATCGACAGCCCAAACAAAAGGAGAATTCTACTCATATCATATTACATTTAAAGCAAATGTAGTAAAATTCAATTCCGACGCTCATTATTTAACAGAAGTGCCCTGGTAATCTGTACCGGAAGATCTTGACGAAAGTTCTACTGAAAACAAATTGAGACCCAGCTCATTTATCATACTATGAAAGTTTTTGAAAAGAAATGGAGCACAACGATTCCCGCTCCCATGCAGCTTGTCTGGCCGTTTTTTGCCGATCCGGTCAATCTGCAGCGCATTACACCAAAGGATATGAACTTCCGCATCCTGACTGACCTCAAGGAGGCGGAAATGTATCAGGGATTAATCATCAGGTATAAAGTCACACCTCTAGCTGGCATACCTCTAAATTGGGTGACTGAAATTACGGCCGTCCAAAAGGATGAATATTTCATTGATGAACAGCGCTTTGGTCCCTTTTCCTTTTGGCACCATGAACATCGATTCACAACGGTGCCAGGAGGCGTGAGGATGACCGACCTTTTACACTATGCCCTTCCCCTGGGAATAATTGGAAGATTAACCAACCGTTTAGTGGTGGCCAAAAGAATAGATCATATCTTTGAATTTCGTCAGCAGGTGATCGATGAGATGTTCGCATCACAAAAAGTTTATTCTGACCAAATATGATGACAATGACCTTAAAGTCTACTACGATCCTACTTTTCACGTTTCTAATTTTCTCCTGTCGAATGTCTAGCCAGCAAAATGATCACAAACACACCAATCACCTGATACACGAAAACAGTCCATATCTCCTTCAGCACGCGCATAATCCGGTAAACTGGTATCCCTGGGGTGAGGAGGCATTGGCAAAGGCCAAAAAGGAGGACAAAATGATCCTGGTGAGTATAGGCTATGCTGCCTGTCATTGGTGTCACGTAATGGAACATGAATCTTTCGAGGACACTACAGTTGCTGAAATCATGAACAATCATTTTATCTGTATCAAGGTAGACCGCGAGGAGCGACCAGATATTGATGATGTGTACATGACAGCCTGCCAACTGGCATCAGGGCGAGGTTGTGGCTGGCCCCTTAATTCTTTTGCGCTACCTGATGGTCGCCCGGTTTGGGCCGGAACCTATTTTCCGAAGGAACAGTGGATAAAAGTTCTCGATCAGTTTAAAACCATGTGGGTAAGCGATCGTAAGAAATTAGATGAGTACGCGACGCAACTGACCGCTGGAATCCAACAGCAAGATCAAATTGTTGTAGGTGAACCTCAAGCAATCAAGCGGGAAGATGCTGATGTCATGGCGGCAGCGATGTTGAAACAGATAGATAAAAAGAAAGGTGGCCGTCAGGGTGCACCAAAATTTCCCATGCCCAATAATTACATCTACTTACTTAATTATCATGCGATGACAGGTAGTGAAGATGCTTTACAGGCGGTGAGGACCACTATTGATGCGATGGCCGATGGAGGAATATACGACCAGCTGGGTGGAGGTTTTGCACGCTACTCCACTGACGAAAACTGGCTCGTACCTCATTTTGAGAAAATGCTGTACGACAATGCTCAATTATTGAGCCTCTATGCTGCTGCCCACCAGGTCACGAAAGATGCCAAATATGAGAGAATCATAACGGAGACGGTGGATTGGATAGACCGAGAACTGACCGATCCCACTGGTGGCTTCTATTCATCGCTTGATGCCGATAGTGAAGGGGAAGAAGGGAAGTTTTATGTTTGGACTTCAGATGAAATAGATGCTTTGCTGCCTGCCGAAGCTGCTCCCATATATAAAGCCTACTATAGCATCAAGGAACATGGCAATTGGGAGGAAACCAATATCCTCCATCGGACTGAGTCCAGCGATAAATTAGCAGAAAGATTTAATATTTCTACCGATCAATTGCAAGAAATTATCCGGGAAAGTAACAAGACTTTACTAGCGGTAAGAAATGAAAGAGTTCGACCTGGTCTTGACGATAAAATTCTGACTTCATGGAATGGGCTAATGATTAGCGGTCTTCTGGATGCCTATCAGTCCTTGCAAGACTCTGGGCTCTTGAATCGGGCAATTAAAAATGCCGAGT
>JABDLW010000622.1 GCA_013001805.1 Saprospiraceae bacterium
CGCAGTTCCGTCTGCTGGAAAAGCGGATGCATCTCCATTTGATTCAATACGGGACGCTCGTTTTCAGAAACATCTTTCAGTAACAGCTTCATGGTGGCTCCAGTATGATTCGAGGTACCGATATCTACCACTTTGCCTGCTTTTTTGAGCTTGCAGATTTCCCCCCATGTTTCCATGAACGCCTCATGAATGTAGGGGACTGCATCCGGATTACGGTGCTCGCCCGCACAGCCTGGAGTATGCACATTCGGCCACGGCCAATGATTCAGATACATATCGATCTGTTCAACCCCAAGTGCATTAAGAGTAACATCACAAGCGGAGGCCACATCTTGCGGGCTCATATGCCCGTTCCAAAGTTTACCGGTTATAAACAGATCATTGGCTGAGGAAATATACCCCTCACGGATCGACCGTCGAATAGCCTCTCCTACTACCTCTTCATTCTCATAGGCACGGGCGGTGTCAATGTGGCGCCAGCCCAAACGAATTGCCTCTACGGTGGCGTCCTCCATGTGTTCTTGTGCCCAATCTGAGTGAAACGTCCCGAATGCCGCTGCCGGCATTATCCTTCCTGACGCCAGTTGCAACTGATGAACCTCAGCTGGGTCTAGTGGCTCAATATTTTGATCAAGATGGAAAGGTTCTTTTCTCAGCGCCATATCAGCCCCTCAAAGAAACTTTAGATTTGGATATGTTCCTGAATGGAAAAATGATGTTTGAAGAAACACCTGCGTGTTGGTTAATTAACTAAACTAACCAACCTTCAGTGTCAAGAATTATCTTCGGATCAGAAGTTCTCATCGATCAAGAGGATGGCTGAGAGAGGATGAACCTTATTCTTATACTGATTCCGGCAGATAGACCCGCCAGATAAAGTCTTCAAATTGTTTCGTCACCACGCGACCCATTTTACTAGTCAGGATAAATGATTAGATTTGACCTGTACTAGTACCAAATTCGGACTGTTAATAATATCTCGTAACGGAATTTTCCTATTACCATCACGTTGAGAAAGCATGGATGAACCATCCTGTCGTGATCCTGCCTGTTGGTTTCGAAATATCATTGCCCTGCGATGATATTGCAAAGGTGGCCAGGGAAAGGTGCCCAGAATTCAAAGGATTCGAGGTATTCCAGAAAAATTATTACCTCCGGGACTCTGCTTCCAGTGTTCCAGGGAGTATGCGGGTCTCTATTTTTGGTAATCTTTAATTATGCAACAACCCATGAACTATTGGGCTTATCTGTAAATACCTATTGGTGGATCACCACAGCTTAGTAAACTTCAATTTAACGGTACTGATATGGAAACGGCCAAAAATATGGTGAAGGTCAAGGGACGGGAGATCGTGTCGGTTCCAGTGGGAACAACTCTTTTTGCGGCTCTTGAAAAAATGAATCAAAAAAAAGTGGGTGCCATTCTTGTCACCAGAGACGAAAATATCATCGGTATTTGGACCGAAAGAGATCTTATGCAGGATGTCATCCAAGAGAACTTTGATCTTAAAGGTGCATTGATAGAAGACTACATGACCACCGATCTGGTGTTTGCACCCCACACCGATACCGTCTTTAATCTCATGGATAAATTTCTAGGGCTCCGGATCAGACATTTGTTCATCGAAGAAGACGGTAAAATTATCGGTCTGGTCTCGGGTGGGGATGTTATGAAGTCTGTCATCCATGCAAAAGATTCAGAGCTGAAACAACTCAACTCAATGATGAGTTGGGATTACTATGAGGATTGGAAGTGGAAACCGAAAGTTCGATAGATCCTATTACCCGGCTAATCTCAGTTTTTTAATCCTGAGATATCCAGTTAGAAGATCAGAACCGATGTTTCTTGAAGGCGCCGGTATTGTAAGAGCGAGAAATCGGTTCCAACTGCATCACAAGTCGTTTGGATAGTACCTGTGGAAATTCCAACCAATTCATTCACTGCAGAATCTGAAGACTGATCCTGCTGGTCTCTGGTCTGCAAATCAATTAATGCCGCCCCGAAGGAATTGGATATCCGCAAGGGAAATCGTGCGATACTGATGCGTGGATGGGTTATTGAGTTTTCCTATTTATCTTTGAGTTCCTGATCTACTGTGGGTCAAGAATTTTCCTGCTTATTTCCCGTTTCTGGTAGTGTATTTTCAAGTGGTAAATGGTATGTCAAGTGCTCTATATCGACGAGATCACCGTACTTATGGATAATGGTGGCAAGTGCATCACGGCGTCTGCTGAAAATATGATCCTCGCCTATTTTGTCATAAAATCCGGTTCGCTTGAGTACCTGCGCGACCTTAAACTTCGGTCGGGTGATATAAAAATCGATTCCTGCCTCTCTAAACCACTCGGAGATATGGGTGAGCATTTCCTCACCGGTTGTGTCAATCTGATCAACCGCCTCGATATCAAGTATTGCCACTTTCAGCTCAGGTTTGTTCGCCACTGCATTGACCAGCCGCTTTTCCAGGTAGCCCGCATTAACAAAATATAAATCACCGTCATAGCGAAAGAGCGCCAGGGTGTCGCTGGTATGCATGCCAAATAAAAGTGCGTCCCGGTAAGTACCGTCAGCATAGCGTGAAACTTCCGCAAAATGCGGCCGCATTGTCCGATAAATATAGAAGGCCAGGGATATTGCGATACCGATGTACACACCTTTTTCGAGGTGGGGAGCAAAGTAGATAGTGGTGTTAAATACCACAAAGGCCACGAAACAGTCGTGGCGATTAACCTTCCAGGAATGGATGAGGGGGGCTATCTGAATTAAACTGGCCACGGCGACTATGATAACGGCAGCCAGGGTTGCTACCGGCAGGTGATACATCCAGGGCGTCAGAAATAATAAAGTGATACCAACAATAATTCCTGACACAACTGCCGCAAAGCCGGTCTTGGCCCCCGCGTCGAAGGCTATTGCCGTGCGGGAGAAGGATCCCGATACGGGATAGCCCTGCATGACACCTGCGACCAGATTAGCCAATCCCTTGCCTACCATTTCCTGATCTGCAGAGAGACGCTGTCGAGTTTTCGAAGCAACTGCTTTGGCCACCGAAAACGCTTCTACAAAACTGAGAAAGGCGATCATGCCTGCAGGTAACATCAGATCTTTAATATGAGTCGAATCATATTCCGGCCACGCAAAAGCAGGTAATCCTGCGGGAACTACACCCACTACGGCCCCGCCTTTGTCCTGGTAGCCTGTTAACCAGGCTACAACAGTCGTAATAACTACGGTCAATAGAATCCCAGGCAATTTAGGGGCGAACCGTTTAAACAAAATCAGTAGCACAAGTGCCAGAATACCCATGAGCAACGTCAGAGGATGGGTCTCCACGGGGATGGCAACAGCCAGATTCCAGAGCGTATCGTGTAAATAATGTCCGGTTTCAACGTCGATGCCGAAGATTTTGCCCAGTTGCAGGCTGGCAATCACCAGGGCGGCAGCATTGGCAAACCCCAGGACCACGGAGTGTGAGAGGAAATCAACCAGGATGCCCAGGCGGAGAAAGCCGAGGATCAATTGAATTCCGCCGGCTAAAATCGCCAGCAGGGCAGCATACATAACGGTTTGTTCAACAGTTAAGCTCAATGGCGCCAAGGCGGCTGCTGTCATCAGCGAAATGACCGCGACCGGACCATTTTGCAATTGTTTCGAGGAGCCGAAAATCGCGGCAACAATTGGCACCATAAATGAGGCATAGAGTCCATAATGAGGAGGCAATCCAGCGAGCTGCGCATAGGCCATCGCCTGGGGAATCAGCACCAGGGCAACGGTAACCCCAGCAATTATATCTGCCTTTAGAATTGCCGGATCTGTTAAATCACCGATCCAGGCACGGAAAGGGGTAAACCGAAGTTTTGCCTCGTTTAGTGTCTCATTGAGATAGTCTTTCATTATCTTTTCTGTGTAATTGCAGATTATTACTTCTTTATTGCTGTCTGGCAGGGTGGTCACCCATGACTCTACCTGAATACTATAGGACAGAGTAGACGACTTGTTGAGGATTGATCCTTTGTCCTTTCACCGCACCATATCCCTTGGCAATTTCCAGTTCGATGAAGGATTTAGGATGTGAGAAAGGTCCTGATCACTTTAATCTGGTCAATCTTCGCTCAATTGAAGATTATTAGGGGTTTCAACAAGTTAGATCGAACACAGAAAAAAGCTCAACCTCACATGTTGGGTCAGCAAGGTAGGAATATCAAAGGAAATTCTATTTTATCGGACAGTGCCTATATCAGGTGGTTGAGGCTGGGCTCTTGGTCATATTAATATCATGGATGATCACGCAATTGCGGCCTTCTTGTTTCGCCATGTAGAGGGCTTCATCGGCACATTGAATAAGGCCCTTACTGTCGGTAACTTCTGGGTCAAGACCGGCAACGCCAATACTCACCGTAGCATGAATCTCTTTCTGCTGGTTAGCCTTACCGGACGACACGAGCTTATTGGACTCAACATGCTGGCGCAATCGTTCCCCTAGAATGCCAGCCGAAGAGGCGGGCGTATTTTGAGCTAAAATTAACAACTCGTCTCCACCATAACGTGCTGCTACGTCTGAGTTTCGAATGGTGTTTGTAAGAATTTTACCCAAATGGCTCAAAAGCTCGTCACCTATCGCATGTCCATAGGTGTCATTGATCTGCTTGAAGTGATCAATATCTATGAGGAGAATAGAAAGTGGCAGGTTGTAGCGCTTGGCTCGACTTATTTCTTCGTCAAGCCGACGATCCAAGTATCGGCGATTATAAATCCCCAGTAAAGGATCCGTAATACTCTCTTGCTCAAGCAATGTCACACGGCGTATATCGAAGGCCGTCTGGAGGGACAGACTGGTCGTTAGCCAGACGAAAATCGCACCAAAGAAGAATACACTAGGTACAATGAAATCGGACCAATTGGAGTGGCGATTCCAGAAGGTCACGGTATAGCTTGTGTAGCCGGCAATTAAAAGGACGATCAACACCGTCAATTCATACCAGCAACGGCGTACCTGTCCTGATGGAAGTTGCGTGATCAAGTTACGAACCGGGATCAAGGAGCCGATCAAAACACAGGCACCCGCAATCAGCAAGCCGTTTGTCAGCAATTTGAGCATGCTCACGAATCTAAACTATGGTTGTCATAGGTCGAACCGCCTAACATCCATCATATAGCTGAATCATTTTGGGCGCAGTTACGGTTATTACCAATATGAGTCCTACTCGGTAATCCTTCATTAACCGAGTACTGGAATCGTCTGTTACCGTATTCCGAGTTCGAACTTTCTCAATCTACCAGATTGACAAGAAATACTGGTGATTTTAGATAAATCAATGCTGTTTAAAAAACTCAACCAAGTATGCTTATTATGCACTATTTGAATCCACATTTCAAAAGATTGCCAAAAAGAATCTATTCCCAAAAAGGACAAGGTTGATTTTAAATTATGTGAGAATTAAGGCAGATGCACCTGAGGAAAGAATTCCACCGGCAAGGTTATATTTTAACAAAATTGGAGTGCAGGGCATCAGGTACTGTTGCCCGGATAAACTTTCAACAAGAAGGTTCTGTTGCTTATACTATCCTTTCTGGCTGTCTCATGTGATATAACCATTAAAAATCATGAGGATAGTTGTTCAAATCGATGGTGAATACAGCTATTACGTCATTGTGGTATACTAAGAGATAGGAAGCAGCCCATTTCTGTTTTCTCTTGAATGAGCCCGGCATGAACCGCCACTGGCAAGGGGACAGATTAAAAATGAAGAGAAGATTGTTTATCAAACACTCTCTTTTTGCGACGGTTAGCTATGCCCTTGCTCGCTTGCCTGGTATATCGCACGCAACTCCCGTAATTAAGCCTAAAGGCAAGACCCAGATTGGTATTTTTGCCCCCTCACACTGTGCCGCCCCTCTCATTTTTGCTGAGCAACAAGGATACTTTACAGAATCAGGGGTCAAGGTCGAGTTGGTAAATTACCCCACTATGCCCGCCCTGGCTAGAGACCTGGCTGCCGGGGTAGTTGATTTAGGGCAATTGACTGTGCCATTAGCTTTTGCCATTAATGCAGGTGCCAACCCTTATGGGTTACATCACCCTTTGGTACTGCCGATGATTCTGGGTGTGCATGGTTCGAATCTGATGATTAGAAAAGATTCGGGGATCTCTCAACCATCAGATTTCAAGAAGAAAATAATAGCCACACATACGAAACTCACGGTGCATTATCTTCTTGTACGTCTCTATCT
>JABDLW010000627.1 GCA_013001805.1 Saprospiraceae bacterium
TATTGGTATTTCTATTTACCTCTGAATGTGGAAAAATTTAATAAGATGCGAGCCCGATAAGGCTGGAGGAAGAAAGATAGCCGTAGCTATCTGATTGACCCGTCTGCTATGGCATGCCGGGCAGGCCTGTCTGCCATGACCAGCCAGGCAGGCGATCAACGAAGTATGGCGAAGCTTATTATTAAATAGATTTTCAAAAAAAATTGTTTTTACCATGAATGGGGTTGATAGAGGTACCCTTATGATAGATCAGGTTCTTATCCGTGGTAGATGATTCTTTCGAAAACTCCGAACCAATTCCGATGCAATGTAGCTTTCCGAACTAAAATCCAGCCAATAGCATCTCCTTATTTCATGTCTAATTTTTTATCTTTTTCCAATAATTCTATGGCTTCCTGCAGACGTTTTTTCCTTGTAGTTTCTCTTTTGGCACTATTAAGCCAGACTGTATACTGTTTCTTGTAGCCAGGTGTAAGCTTGGCAAAATTTTTCCATGCTTTTTGATTTTTTTTCAATGCTTGTTCAATTTCCTTATTCAGTTCAATTTCGGTGGAAGAGCGATGCTCAAGAAATCCTTTATCGTATTCTTTACGGGTTTTAAATGCGGCCAGTCCCGAATCGGTCATTTTCCGCTCGTGGATCATTTTCCTGGCAAGTTTAATGTTTAGAGGCGACCATTTACTGATTGGTTTTCTGGGGCTAAATCGATGTGTGTACCTGTCATCATCTATTTTTTTCTTGATCCCATCAATCCACCCAAAGCAAATGGCTTCTTCAAGCGAATCTCTATAACTAATCGTTGGTTTGCCAGTAGCTTTTTTGTAGTATACCAGCCAGACTTCTTGTACTGCGCGGTGGTTCTTTTCAAGCCAGTTACGCCAATCCATTCGATCCCTTGGCTGGAACAGCTTCATTGTTTAGCAATTTCTAATTGTGATCCAACTTGTTATACCTAAAGATCGATAAATTACTTTATTCTGTATCTATCATCGTGGGCAAAGCACAGAAGTCCGGTGGATATTTCCATATTCATCGATGGTCAAGCGATAGCAGGAATCATCATACCCTCGCAGTATAAGTCCTCTAGCACTGTTGCGAATATATATATCCCCCGATGCATTTTCGATGGCATGCAGGTCATTTCCAGCTGTTTTCTCACAGGCGTTTCCGATTCCATCGCGGTCGCTATCAGCCTGGTCACTATTAGGGGTATTGGGACAGTTATCATTGACATCAGTGATTCCATCTTTGTCCTTGTCGTTACAGGCTATAGCTGAGCCGAAACCCCTGGCATGAATAATTCCTTGACACTCATACCCTAGTGATGGAATAGAAATCCGGTACTGATGCGAGCCCGGTTCATCGATGTCCGGACCATTAGTGCTATCGCTGTCGTACACAGTTAAATTGATGGCTGATGCCTCCAGACATCCGGTGTGACCTCCTAATACCTGAGCAGGCAGCAACGTGCCACCACAGTCTGGATTAAGAGAAAAATTTATCTCGGGAAAACAGGAAAGTGCCGGCAACAAATCTTCGTTCTTGGTTACCGTGATAATACCATCTACAGCGATAGAATTATCAGCTGAGTCTGTATAAGTTACCAGCAAGAGCTTATTATTATTTTGAGGGGTTATGGTCTCGGTGTACTCCAGGTAGGCTGAGATCCCATTTGAACCCAGATTGGAAAAAGTTGGATTTATCTCATCGCCATCGAGAAAAGCAGTAATGTTGTTGGTTGATATTCCCTCACAGTAATCGATGATTTGTACTGAGAAAACGACATTTATCGATTCCTCACATGTTGGTATATGAAATTGATGATTGCCTGGAATGATGATAAATGCATCGCACTGCCCGGATGATGCAGATATTGAAATGGTGTACAACGCTATAAAAATAAGGAGGTGTCGCATGGCTTACGGATTGTTAAGGTAGTGATACTCTCAAAAGTACCTCGATGTATTTGGATGCACATCACCAAAAACAGTGAATTGATAAAACCCTGGTTTTCTGTTGTTCGTACTGAATATCCGGAAAGATAATGATCCCGAAGCCTTAAAATGATCAATCCCGGGAGGTCTTGAAACCTCCTTACTTCAGTAAGAAAAGTCCTAGGTTTATCACAAGTGCTGCAATAGTTGTCATTAGAAATCTCAAATTCCTAAACTTAAACGCTGCTGGAGAAGGATTGATACCAATTAAAACCGATCCAAAATCGGCTTGCCGGGCTACCATTTAAAAATGAATTTATCCGGAAGTCCAGGCCTAATTCCAATTTTTGAGAGTCTTTTAATTCGTATCCCAGAAATGGTGATAGTCTAATCTCGAGATCATAATTGTCTCGTTGGAATGAATTTAAATACTCGTTACTTAATTTAATATAGAATTCGCGTGCATCCACCGATTGGCCATTCAGGGGAATTTCTGAAGAAAGCCGATAGCGCAGCCTGAATTCAGTGCTTGTATCTCGTGAGAAAGTCTGATCAAAGGCGAACCTGTGGGATAAAAGCAAACCAGGGTATTTTTTCGTAATGATAAACTGCTGGACAATGCGATTTATTAGTTTACCTTCTCTTAGTCGAATGAGAAACCCATCGCCAAGGTTTGATTTATAGCTATCTTTTTTGCGGCAATCAGTGAGAAATCGGACAGGACATATCGATATTTATAGTCAACAGCTTCATTGAAAAGTCCCGCTTTTAGCAGTTGTCTCGATTCGAGTTTGAAATTCAGTTTGAAATCATTTCGTAAACCTTTACTGATATTTATTGACGGCAGTAGTCCAAACTGGTAGGAACTTTGTGCACTGCAGATATGATAAGCAAAGGCCATTAAGCAAAGAAGATAATGTTTTGTACTAAAACTCAATATTATCCACATTTTGCGTCATGATTTCAACACTTTGCAAGAAGCGACCTGACTCCGAGAATAGATATTCATAGAGTTTGTGGGTTTTTGATACCTTGACAGCTATGACCAACTCGTAGTTTGTCGTGATCGCCTCACTAGACTTTCCATCGCGTAATTTGGCCAGGATTGATGTAGTTTTTCCAGTGTATTGAATCTGGATTCTGTCAATGGTATATCTTGAGTAAATCGATTTGAGATGGGTGGTTATATTGCTTCGTGCTTCATCAGGCAGGTTTTTCCACTTGATTTGGATTTCTACATCTTCAAGTTTTCCATCTTGACTGAATTCGATGCTGTATCTCTGTCCTTTAAATCTCGTTTTAGCTTCGATGGAAGTGCGGTTTATCCCTATTTCCTTGTACCATTTTACTTTGTTTTTAATTGGAATTGAATCAATAAATGTCAAAGCGCCTCTCGGTACTACTTCTCCCCTAATGCGAAGTTCCTTTTCAAATTTAGTCTGGCCGGCGGCGATGGTCACATGCAGGGAGAGAAGAATAAAGCCAACTAGGCGATAAGCTATTTGCATCTTAAGATATGAGGCGCATGTCATAATCTTCCAAATGATATAGTCAGGTTAGCTCAGTCACTCAACTTGGTGGATCATCAGTCATGCCGGGATACCGGAGAGCCAACCTGAATACAAATGATCCTCTCTCCCCGCTCTCTTGATTTTTCCAGATGCCACACATCCCCCTCAATAATAGATGGTAGCATTCGACCGGCATTAATTGTGCATCATTCAGATGTCATAGTACAGTGCATGCAATAGCAATAAAACCATTGTAAACAACAAGGCATTATTCCCATTACGGCTGCGTAACGATTGCTGTTAGACTTTTGCTGGATATTTGTCTTTAACATTTTCCTTGATCCACATTATGCAATCTTTAAAGTTGGTAAAAATTTGTTCTTCTGGCACCAGATCGGGAATGATGTCAATGCGTTCCATCATATAGCGAGGTTGTTTTATGATACCCACCAAAAGGATTTTAATGTTTCGACGTGCCAGATCTCCCAGCACATCCTCCAGTGCATACAAGCCCGATTGATCAATATATTGCATGCGGCCCATCCTGATGACTACGGCAGAGGCGGTATCTGGTATTTGCTTGGCCAATTGTTGAAAATCACTGGTAGATCCAAAAAATAGTGGCCCCTTAATATGTTTGATAAATACCTCTTCCTTCAAATTTGCTGGAAAACCAACCTCATCTGGCCACGCTTTTTCTTTCTTTAGTGCTTTGACATCAGATCTCTCACGTGTGAGATCACCCATCTTTTTCATAAACATAAGTGAAGCAATCACCAATCCAATTCCTACGGCATACACCAGGTTCCAGATGGAGGAAAGTATTAAAACAGTAATCATAATGATCACTTCGGCACGTGGCATATTGGGTATGGCCTTAAGCCCTTTATAATCCATCACCGCAATGCCCACTGTAATTAAGATACCGGCAAGAACGGCTGCTGGTATCCGTGATGCGACTGGGCCGAGTGCCAATAATATGACAAATAATAAGATCCCGGCAATCATACCTGAAAGTTTGGTTTTACCCCCGGCATTTATATTTACCACAGTACGAATAGTAGCTCCCGCACCGGGTAAACCACCAAATATCGCACCGATGGTATTGCCAATTCCCTGTCCAACTAATTCTTGATTAGGTTCATGTTTGGTCTTGGTCATATTGTCAGCCACTACGGAAGTTAATAGAGAATCAATTGCACCAAGTAGCGCCAAAGTCAATGCTGTAAAAATATATGGTGAGACATCATTCAGACTAAATTCAGTAAAAATGCCCAGATTGGGTAGCGGTAAGCCACTGGGGATCTGCTCGATCGGCCGGTAGTCAAGGTTAAACCCAACGGCTATTCCTGACATCACCAGCAGGGCAACCAAGGTGCTGGGAACGACTTTGGTAATGCGCTTAAATCCATAAATAATAAAAATAGTGCCGAGTGCCAGGATGAGCTCGAGCCAGTCAATATTCTGTAAAGCACGAGGTAAGACTCTGAGTGCACCCAAAACTCCCGAAGCTTCTTTTCCTGCCAATGTTTCCGACTCCTTATCAATTTCGGCTTGGGAAATATGTTCCGCTCTGGAAATAGTTTCCTTAAAATCTTCCAGTACCAGAATTCCTTCACCAGCTTCTTCCTTAAGGATATTGTCTAAGATGATTTCTTCGGCATAAGGCTTGAATTGATTAACGAATTCGATATCTTCTTTGGGATAGTAGCCCACCGAGGGGAGAATTTGTGTCACAATGATAATGACACCAATGGCCGTCATAAATCCACTAACCACTGGATAAGGAATATATTTTATATACATGCCAAGGCCCAAGAACCCTAAGCCAATTTGCATCAAACCACCCAATAAAAATACGGTGAGGATAGCTGGTAGTGCTGTGGCCACATCTCCTCCGGAAGAGGCTACAAT
>JABDLW010000678.1 GCA_013001805.1 Saprospiraceae bacterium
CTCCGACACCTAAATATCTGATTTGCGAACTCCAAATCTCACCACCCATGCTCACCGCATCCATCCCTTCCGGCACTCCAGTTGCAGCGATATAAATCGGAATGGCGATCCACCAACTTATTACGCCACCAATAAAAACCAAACTCGCGATGTGAAATCCCACTATATATCCTACGGCAATCAAAGCTGGCGAGAGATTAACTCCGGCATAGACAAACACTTTGCCACCTGCCACTGCACCTGCTTCCGCGGTCCCCCGCCAAAGTTTGAATCCGGCTTCGATAAATTTGATGGCAGCTCCCACCAGACCACCCCAGATAAGGTACTTGACTGAGTCTCCCCCTTTCTCCCCGGTTTTCAAGACCTCTGCCGTAGCCACTCCTTCAGGAAATTTAAGATCCTGCTCCACTATGAGTGCCGTTCGCAAAGGAATCGTGAATAAAACCCCAAGTACTCCACCACACAATGCGATCAAGCTGGTCTCGAGGTAATTGAATTCTGTCCAATAGCCCATTAATACAAGCGCAGGAAAGGTAAAGATGACACCTGCAGCCAGAGATTCCCCTGCGCTCGCAGCGGTCTGGACGATGTTGTTTTCTAAAATATTGCTGTTCTTGAAAAACTTCAAAATTGCCATGGAAAGTACGGCCGCAGGAATGCTTGCAGATACTGTCATCCCCGCAAACAAACCTAAATAAGCATTGGCTCCGGCCAGGACGACCGATAATAATGCACCTAAAAAAAATGCTCGGATCGTCGTTTCCGGCAGCTTGATATTTTCTGAAATATGAGGTCGGTGTTTGGCCATGGTTTTATCCGTGTTCAGTGAAATCACTAAAAATAGAAAATTGACTGCACTATATCGGCCAAAGAAAAAAACCGGGTGGGTTTTCCACTCCGGTTCTTTTATTAAGTTAAATTCAGGCTTAGATCTAACTGACTATAACTGACTAATTTCCTAACTCTAAAACTCTCCATTAAAGTCTCCACCATCTCCACCTTCACCACGCTCACCACGTTCACGTTGCTTTTTCTGATTAATGCGGTAGTTAAAGCTGACGGTAGTTTGACCTGCTCTTCTCTGAAATTCAGAATCCGAATAGAAACCATTTCCAAAGGTTTCGTTGCGATACTTTCGGGTATTGAGTAAATCTTGAACACTGATAGTGATTGTCGCCTTCTTCTTTAGCAAATCCTTGCTGAATCCCAAATCCAGACTGTACATACTTTTTCTCCTACCCTGTGTTCTATTCTCAGGTGCCCTATACCAAAGTCGGGTCTGAAATTCTGCATCTTTCCAAAATTTGATTCTGGAGCTTAATCGATTTTGAAAGCTAAATGCTTCTGCTTCCAGAATTATGTCATCAATTTGACCCTGTGTCTTTTGAGAAAAGATATTTAGGCTTCCATCCAGTCTCCACCATTTGGTGAAATCTATCGATCCGGTAAATTCCAGTCCATAGGAATTCTGTGTACTTAAATTTTCTGGTTGCGTACGCGTGATACCATCTTCCTCTATTCGAGCGATACGTTCTATAACACCAGTGGTATGACGGTAATACAAACTGCTACCTAATGTTGCTTTATCCCAGTATCTCAAGTATCCCATTTCGTATGAGTCAGTAAATTCCGGATCAAGGTTTGGATTTCCTCCCCATATATTTCTATTGTTGGAAAAAGTAAAGAAAGGATTCAAATACCAAAATCTGGGCCGGCTGATTCTTCGACTGTAGCTCAACTGTAAGGCATTACCTTTGTTGATTTCATAGTTAAGATGACCACTAGGGAATAAATTTGTGTACGATCGGTCATTTACCTCCTGGGTTTCCAGAAGTTCGGTTAATACCTCTGAATGTTCTCCACGGACACCAATTTGATAAGACCACTTATCAACCTTGTTAGCATATATAGCATAAACTGCATATATGTTTTCTTCGTAATTAAAGTTGTTGCTCAGATTGTCCAAACGCTCCCAAATGCCATTATTAAGTTCTTCAACCAGGTAGTCATTACCGATTCTTCGTATTGAATTGCGGGTACCTAATTCAATTTTCTGATCATTGTTTAATGGTTGTACATAATCGGCCTGAAGCAGGTAGGTTCCATTGCTTTCTACATTAATAGATTTCTGAGTGAGAATATCTGAATCTAATGGAATATATTCAGCGTCAAATGAAGTTTGTAAATAGTCCGAAGACTCGGTTTCTTCACTGTTTTGGTACTGGAATTGCGCTGTGAATTTCTGTCCTTCCCGGTCAAATTTTCGTTCGTAGTTGAGTTCATATTCAGCATCTATCTCCTCCTCTGTCTCATCTTGAACACGCTCGGAAATTTCCCGTAAGACGCGGTTGCGGTCAAAATCCCGGAAAGTGGTCAGCGCATCTGAATAATCGTCTCCGATTCGGTATAATGCCGCAGCCGTCAGTATATCTCTATCGCTAAGAAACAAGTCGAAACCTCCTCTAAAACTATTTGATACACCACCTCTTTCTGAGGTTCGTAACTGTTCAGTATAGGGAAATTCAATCGTCTCACTGTAGAACTCCTGATTTGTGTATCCTGATCCTGGACCTGTTCGGTTGCGCAATCCATAATTGAGAAACCAATTCACCTTGTCACGTCGTGCGTTTAAATTTACTGCAGCCCCATAGCGCTTGGGAAATCCAGCGTTCACGTCCAATGATCCGTTGATCCCTTTTTGCCGATCTTTTTTCAGTACGATATTGATAATGCCCGACGTACCGGATGCCTCATATCTGGCTGATGCATTGGTCACAACTTCTACTCTGTCGATCATCCCTGCGGGGAGAGATTTCAATCCATCAGTATCACCCACACCGATGAGACCAGAAGGTTTGCCATCAACTAAGATGCGTACATTTTCACTACCGCGTAAGGACACATTACCATCTACGTCAACAGTCACTGAAGGGATGTTATCGAGTATTTCTTCTGCTGATCCACCTTTATTCGCCAGGTCTTTTCCAACATTAAATACACGTTTATCCAGGTCGAATGTCATTTCACTTTTCTCGGCAACTACTTCTATTTCCTGAAGCACCTGGGCAGATACACTCAATGCTATCGTTCCGAGGTCGGCTAATTTTTTCCCCGGTGCCAAAACTACATTATCAATAAATGTGGCATTGTATGATATAAATTCCACCTTCACCAAATACTCGCCATATGCTACCTCCACGGCAAACTTACCATCCACCTCGGAAATGCCTCCAGTCACAACCGATGAGTCTTTCCTGGTTAGGACTGAAATGGTGGCAAAATCCAAAGGTGTATCGGTGTCTTGGTCCACGACCCGACCTATGATCATACCCTTACCCTTTTCGATCGTACCGGCAGCGGCACCATCGGCAACTGGTAGTTCAGTACCCTGTCCCATCAATAGACTCGCGGTTGTAAATATTAATGTGGCAATTAAAGCTCCTATTTTCATGTTCATATCTTCATTTTCTTATTACAAAGATGCAATGGGACTCTGAAGGAAATTGATATAGATTTTGAAGAAAATCTGAAGTTTTGGAAACCCGACTTAAAAATATATATTTATTTGATGTTCATGATCATACGTATAATCAATTTTCATACTATGAAAATCACAAATCTCTTTTACGATGGCTAACCCCAAACCTGAGGAATCACTCTGAGGGTCATTTTTCTCAAAACGGTCAAACATCCGTTCGGTTGGTGTCCGGGGAACAGCACCGGTATTATTTATTTCTAAATGCTTATCATCCAATATGACTTCGATGCGCCCCCCCTCAATATTGTGCCTTAAGGCGTTGTGCATCAGATTATTAATTAAAATAGTGCCTAGGTGAGGATTAAGATCCCTAAGAATTTTTTCCTTGATATTGGCCGTCACCGACAGGCCCTTTATCTCAAACAACTCTTTAAAGTTTTGCAGAGCTTCATTAACCAACTCACTCATGTCAATCTTCTCACCACGGGTAAATTCTCTATTTTCGATTTTAGTTAGCAGAGAAAGACTTTGTCCCAACTGGGATAATTTCTTTAGGGATCGCTGGGCAGAAGTCACCAGACGAAATTGTTCCTCAGTCAGGTTTTCAC
>JABDLW010000682.1 GCA_013001805.1 Saprospiraceae bacterium
GTCCCAATAGGATCATGCCTGACAAAGCTTGTGCTGGCTTCCGTGTGAATGACTTGATCGGTGAGAAAATTGCCGGCATGATCGGCGTAGTAATCACAGACCCAGGCGCATTTACTAACCTCCGATCTTGATTCAGATATGGGCTTTCCCATTTCTAATGTGATCATTCTGGCATATTCCTGCATGTTATCTCTCAGTACCTGAGCTGCCTGACTCATTAATCGTGACCTTTCTCCCAGTGAAATCCTCGACCAATTCCTGAAGGCCAGGTTGGCGTTGGTTAAGATCCCTTCCACCTCCTCAGAAGTATGTTCCTGATAGTTTCCGACAATACTGCCATCATAGGGATTGATGCTTTGAAATTCCATATATCGATTTACTTGGTTAAACTACCAGCCAGAACGGGTTGCTCTTTTGGATCCTCAACCAATTGGGATTTATATTTGGAATGAATGGCTTTAATCCAAGATTTGGCACGCGGGGTAAGTTTAAAGTCATTGGTCATCATGCGCCCTCTGGACACCAGTATACCCATGTCCGCCCCTTCGTATAGGTAGTCACCTTTGCGGGTGATGCGCAGAAAAAATGCTTCCTTGTCGCTCTCCACTGCACGTCTATGCGTGTCCATACGATCAAATTTTATCTGACCGTCCTTACTTAACTGCCAAATGCCAGAGCGGGGGGCTTCGGTCACATATTCAATTGTGTCTTTGGTATGTTTGATAATCAGTTGACTCCATTCATCCACATTTTCCTGTCTGGCCCAACGATCATTTATTTCGTCTACATCTAATTCGTAATCTTCATTCATCCATTCCATAATATGGAAGACAAATAATGGGGCATCTGCCAGGGCAAAAACTGCATGGTTGGTAATCGAACTTGCTCCGGTAACACGTGGATTTAATTCTCCCAGATAGAGTTCGCCATTATCCTGATCTATTAAGAAATCAAGCTCGAAGTATCCCTTATACCCTTCTTTTCTCAGCTGATTACCGAATAACTGCGTATTCTTTCTCGCTTTCTCACGTATCTCCGGGGTAAATGCATCGGGAAAAATCTCATTGCCACACCACCCACCTTTATACGGGGTCATTTCCTTAAACCCTACTAATTCAGTCATTAGTGGAGCTACAATGGTACCATGACGGGTCACACATCCTTCGATGGCTGAACCACGACAGTTGATACGTTTCATTATTTTGTCTTCCTTTTCTTTTACTATTTCCTCTTCATGTTTCTTATAATCGGCTTCGTTTGAAATGAAGAATGTGGTATGACCTGAGTCTCCAAAAGGCGTTTGAATAACGAGGTGATCACCCAATTTTTTGGAAACACTTCGCAGGTGTTTGTAGTCTTTCACATTTGATAGTACGTAAGGTACACATGGTACACCCGCTTTTTCAGCTATACGGTTGGTGTTTACTTTGTTGTCCAGAAAGGTACGCATCTTGGCAGATGGGAACATGATTTCAAGACCTAATTTTTTAGCGAGTTTTTCCGTTTCCTCATTAAACATGAGAAACAGCGCTTTCCCTGCCTTGCCCGCTTTTTTCTTCTGCTTGATATAATGATGTACCTCAGGATGCTTTAATAAATAATTATTTATGTCTTCAATGCTCTCGAATTCATCGTGCGAGATCTCCTCCTTGGGAGAAAAAACATTAGGATGAAGTCCATCAAAACACTCGATATAACAAATAAATTTGAAGCCTTTAATCCACTCATCAGCACCTAAGAGGTTGAAATTTGTGGCACTAATAAAATAAAGCGGAGTTTCATTTTTATAGAAAAACCGTCTAATATCACTTACTCCTTTCAATCCACTTGTACTTTTCTTTTTCTTGGTCATTATTTATTGTTTTATATTTTAATTGAGGATTTCTCTTTTTTGCTGACGGTTTTTGCGATCGCTTTAGATGAAGGTTTAATTTCTTTCCTATTAAGAATGTTTTCTTTAAATATACGAAGCCCCAGGTCTGCACGATAACCATGAATTTCGCTAACATCCAATGCCAGAAGGAATTCAATGATTTCTACACTGGCTACCTGGCCAGGTACGAGTACGGGAAAGCCCGGGGGATAGGGGATGACAAAAGAGGAAGCCACTAGTTCCCTGCCTTCCTTCATCGCTGGCAAACATTTATCTAATGGAATATATTCGTAATTATTCTCATTGTAGGCCAGAAAAAAGGCTTCACGAATATTGCCTCCCGGAACACCCGGTAGGGCCTGGAGCGAGGGGTGGAAATGGCTGAAGTCCGGTAGGGGAGGAACATCGACCGTTAAAGCTTTAATGCGCAATTTGCGAATCTTAGCTTCCTGCTCGTTTAATGCCTTTATTTCTTCATCCAGTTCATCCGCAATTTTTAACAGGGCGTTAGTAAGATAAGTGATGCTTCCACTGGTTGTACCGATATTGGTCAAAAAAAGCACGGTATTCCTTGATGTCTTATTTATTTGGATATTGAACTTATCCATCAAATATTTATTCTTGAATGTGTCTCCATCCAGACCCGTGCGTCCTATATGTAATGTCACTTTGGTAGGATCGAGCACAAACTCATCCCTCACCCAGGCATCTTCCATTCTATTCCATCCCTTTTGAGTGTCGTAATATTCCTCCAGGCCTGATTGACGATATTTATCCGGGATAAAATCATGCACGGTGAGCACGTCAAAGTATTTATTTAATTGTGCATTATCATTTATCCTCGCCCGCAGAATCATGGCCATTTCAATACTGCGTTCCACCAGTTCAAATCCTTCAAATTGGACTTGTCTTCTTCCGACATCCAGTGATGCGAGCATTTGATAATTGGGTGAAGTGGAAGTGTGGGTCATGTAGGCTTCCAAAAATGTATTTTCCGTCTTTCGCCGGAAATCTTCATCCCAGATATGTATCATAGAACCCTGGCGAAAGCTACTCAGTGTCTTATGTGTGCTTTGTGTAGCATATACACGGATGCGGACTTTGTCCGGGTCAGGTAGAGTCGGTTTTTCGCCTTTTGCCAGATTATCTAAATGACTTTTATACTCCGACCGGTATTCTTCAC
>JABDLW010000700.1 GCA_013001805.1 Saprospiraceae bacterium
ATTGTAGAAAGACTGATTGACCGGTGGGACGGGAATCTGATTCTCTTTTCTCATTCGGGCGGCCTGGGAAAACAAGAGAAGACTCTTTTCATATTCCTGTCTTTTTGCCAGAAGGTGTGACATGAGTTCCAATTGTCTGCTGAAAAAGAGGAATACCTTTTTACCAAATGCCTCATTTAAACTTGATTTCAGATGTTTAAGGGCTTCTTCATCTTGTCCGGAAGCAACCATTATTTGTGCACGAACTAAGCTGTATAAAAATGCATTAAAACCATACATTCTTATAGCAGGATCGGTCACAACAAGATCCATAAGTTCAGCGGCCTTTTGGATTTTATCTTCCTTCAAATGAATGAGAATGTGAATTAGGTTCCATTGTGCCTTCCCATATGGATTTCCTTCATTATCCCAATAGGGTTGCGCTCTTTTGAGGAATTTAATAGCCTGCTCCAGATCACCTTGGTAGTAACGATTTAGAGCCTTTATGTTTAGGGCGAAGGCCATTACGTGATCATCATATAGTGCCGTCATAAGCTCAATGGCTTGATCTAATATCTTAGTCGCTTCATCAAACTTGCCGGCATAAATTCCATACCAGGCTTGTCGTGCGCTGGTGTAGGCATAACTCCGCTGGTCACCCATTTCCCGGGATAGATCCACCGACCTCTGGTTGATTTCAAGGGTTTTTTGTATGTTTCCCGCTAACTGCTCTACTGCTGACAAATTATTGTAAACTCTGACCTTGCCTCGGATATCCTGAAGTTCATTGTGGATTTCCAGGGCGATCCCGGCATATTCACGACATTGATCAATTTCTGGATAAAAACCAAGGACCCAAGACAAATTGGTAAGTGCATTGCCCCTCTCCTTTTTATCATTCAATTCTTCTGCCATAGATAATGCTAAAGCAAACTTCGTAGCGGCTTCAGTGAGATCACCAGTGTATACATTGAGAGTACCACTGATGTTAAGCGCACGACATCGTATGAGGCTTTTATTATTTGCCCTGTAAATACTAAGCATACGATCCATCCAACTTGATCCCTCTCGCATCATAGAACGATAGTTCCAAAATCGCCAAAACGATATAGCAACTTTCAGTCCTGTTTCTGCCTCTTCATGTTCTTCTGCCCAGGCTAAAACGGCCCGGATATTATCCAGTTCGGGTTCTAGTTTTTCCAGCCACATTGCCTGATTCGCCCCAGTGAGATGCTTTTGAGCGCTTTCCACCATGGTTACCATGTAATCAATAAACTGTCTCGATGTGTCCTTTTTTTCCAGTGACTTTGCCAGTCGTTCCTGGCCAAAGGCCTTGAGTGTCTCCAACATGTAAAATCTCGGCTCACCATCTTTTTGATCCTCACGCTGTATAAGGCTCTTATCCGCCAGTCCCGCAATTTGATCAATGAAGTTCAAATTAGCTTTATAACCTTGAAAACATATCTTCTCTGCAGCTTCCAATGTACAGCCACCGCTAAATACAGATAGTCTGCGAAAGAGGGTTTGTTCTTCTGGTGTTAAAAGGTTATAGCTCCAATCGATAGCATTTCTTAATGTCTTGTGCCGGTCTGGTTGATTACTCGATGTACTACTTAAGATATCCAGTTTATTACCCAACCTACGTAATAGGGCCTCCGGAGAGAATAACTTAAAACGGGCTGCCGCCAGTTCCAAGGCAAGAGGAAGGCCATCCAGTTGAATACAGATTTCGGATACGGCCGCACTGTTTTCTCGGGTCAATTCAAAATTCGGGTTCACATTTTGGGCTCGGTCCACTAAAAGTGAAACTGAAGGAAACTCCAGCAGTTCCTCCAGGCTATATTCTCGGCCAACTTCTGGTGCGAGAAGTTGGGGTACGGTATATTCGGCTTCTCCCACTAAGTTTAGAACAACCCTACTTGTAACCAGGACCTTGACTCTGGGGCAGGATATGATCAATTCATTCACTTTTACTGCAGCTTCTAAGACATGCTCAAAATTATCTAGCAAGAGAAGCACTTCCTGGTCTCCGATAAACTCGATGATTGAGGTGACGTTTTCTTTTGTTGCATTTTGTTGAATCTGCAGAATCTGAGCGATCTTGGGGACCACTCCATCTGGTGCATTGATGGGAGCGAGTTGAACGAAATAAGCTCCATCACGAAATGTTTTCCCATGACTTTCCATGACCTTAGAAGCTAATCTGGTTTTTCCCGTACCCCCCGGCCCGGTCAGAGTGAGTAATCGAGACCGGTCTAAGATTTTAATGATCTCTTGAATTTCCTGCTCTCTTCCAATAAAGGTGTCAAGTTTATTGGGGGCTCCCACGTTCCTATTTTGCTTTTTACGATAGTCTGAGGGTGGCCGTCCGAATCGCTCCTGAAAACATTTACTGAAATAGGAGAGATTATTAAATCCAGTTTGATATGCCACTTCAGAAACATTGTGTTCTGCACTTTTTAAGAGTACAGCCGCCTCCCTAAGTCTCAGTTCACGGATAAAATCACTTGGCGAGAAACCTGTTTCAGCTAGAACCTTCCGATAAAGCTGTGGGCGACTGACACCAAGCTCCTGGCATAAATAAGCGACTGACAATTGTGAATTGGCCAGATTTTCCTCAATCATCACCTTTGCTCGTCCAACCAAAGGGTCATTGGAAGCGTCGATTTCAGATGCATCCTGTTGGGTTGCTCCAATACTGTTCTCCTCTTGGTCCAAGATAGGAATCCTGAGACCATTGCCGAGTACCGCATGAAGGGAAACCGGAAGCTGGATATTTTTGAGGGTGAATTTTCCCAGCAAGGATGTTTGGATTGAGGTGACATTTCTAATGGCTGACAGCGCCGATTCGGAGATAATGATCGAATCTTCCTGTGCCAGTTGTTCGATTCTTGCAGTCAGGTTTACACTATCTCCAAATACATCATCAGCTGTCATTATAATTTCACCACTATGTATGGCAATTTTTAAAGCCAGGTTTTTAGTAGCCCTGGCTTGGGCTTGGATATCAATCGCACACTTGACGGCATTGAGCACACTGTCAAAAACAATGATCACACCGTCACCCAGTTCTTTGATCCACTTACCCTCATAGGCTGCTACTAATTCTTGCTGCATCTGCCGGTTCAAGTCCAGCAGTTGCATAGCACCTTCTTCATCTTTACCCATTAAGGCACTGTAACCTACAATGTCAGTAAACATAATGGCGGCTAGTTGGCGGGTCTGACTCATACTTTAATTGAAAGACTGTAAATTAAGAAGAATTGATAAACTAGGATAGATGTCACCCTCTCAGGTAAATTAAGGTTAAACAGTCCTCAGGAGTAAGATTTTCACCTTTATTCCAATTCAGTTTAAATTTATCTGGCTCTAATCTTGACTTTAGCTTGGTGAGAATGCTATCGTGATAGGTCTTTCTAAAAGGTGGCACAGGTATTTGCCGTTCCTTCCTCAATCTAACAGACAATGCCATTAATTGCACCGCGTTGTCGAAGAGTCCTTTTCCCGTTAGCAATGATGAAGTGAGCTCCAGGAAGTCAGGTAAATACAGCATTACCCCTTTTTCGAGTATGTCTACTATATTTCGTTTGGCAAGGTCCAGGTGATGTTCGAGATTTTCCTCTGATAGATGACATAGGATGAACATATAATCGTAGCTGTAAGTATTGAAACCAGCAATGCCTTCATTTAGATCTGATTTCGTTTCGAGTAGCAATTTTTTCGCACGAATGTTTTCCTGCTGGGCGCACAGAATATTTACTTGCATTACCCTGCATGTTACATGAGCAATTATATTCCCTGATTTCTGCCACAACTCGCTAGCTTTAACCAGTAAATCAGCCGATTCTTCGAATATTTGCTGGTAAAACAGGTTGTAACCCTTGACGGATGTTGCCCAGGCCAAAAGTTGCCTGTCTTCCAACTTTGCCAGTATATTTTTAGCAAAATTGGTTTTTTGCTGAGATTGATCGAAGTCGCCCATATACATATGCACCCAAGCTTCATTGGTCAGGTTAAAGGCATACCCTCTCAAATCGCCAATTTCTTTTCTGATCGAACCAGCCAGGTGATAATTGTAAATAGCCTCAGACATTTTACCTTGGTGTAAGAGGGCTTGTCCTAGGTTTGCATGGGCCACAGAAATAGCACG
>JABDLW010000742.1 GCA_013001805.1 Saprospiraceae bacterium
TATATAGTGCGCCCATATTATGACTATCTAACTCCTTCCCATAGCTATCAAAAACCTGAATTTCGTAGATCCCACGCAGATAGATTCCACTATTATTTTCTGGTGGAATGTTGACTTCCAATTTTAAGTTGAAATCCTCAAATTCGGCGTCTGTCCTTAGATTGCCATAATAAATATGCTTATCGTGGTCCGGTTGGACAGGGTCATTTACCAGGACGCCGTCTTTAATGCTCCAGCCATTAGCCCGGTCTGCCCGGGTTAATCTCCAGCCCTTGAGTGAATTAGCATCCAAAAGTGTAATCGGTTCTCCATACTTCAAGTTACTTAGATTAGGCCGGGGTGGATCCGGAGGGAGTTTCTTACCGATGAAACTTGATCTTTGGATCGATTTTCCATCAGCTGACGGTTCATACCTTACGCCTCGTAGCACATCGCCTTCCAGATGCATTTTGGCCCAGGTGGTGACCATGACATCCTTTTTGTCTTGTACTGATCGATTTTGAATCTTGGTGATCACAAGATCCTCTCCATCAAGATAGCTATGATCATTTGGTGTCACGCTACCACCATACCAAAGGAGACTGCTTTCTATATAACCGTTGGCATCCTTTACCTCCAGCCATCCGGCATCGTTATTTCCGTTATGGGGTAGGGTCAAAGCCCAGGTGCCCACATAGGGTTGTAGAGCCGGGTCAGATTGGGCGAACAAGTGAATATGGCAAAGTGAAAAGATTAATAGCAAGGATAAAAAAGACATTGAATTTCGCATATGAAGCTGATATCAGTTTGTAAAAATGAATGCTAAATGTAGCAATATGTCCATGAATTTCTTAGTAATGGCATTTGAGATTGTAAAATCAAGAAAATCGAAAGTTTATGGCTCTTGCAGTATAGAAAGATCGAAAGAGCCATTTCTCATGGGTGATAAGCTATTAAAATTTATCCTGTAAATCCGGTCACCCCATTTCTGAATGATTCCCTGGTCTTCGACTGCGGTGAGATTGACTTTCTCTACGGTTGGCTCATAATCTTTTTCATTGTACTTTAACAAAAAATTGATGACGCTTCCATCGGGTTTTTTTAAAGGCACCATCACTGTGCCAGGTTCTTTAACGTAGGCTGGGTAGCATGTCATTATGTGTTCATTGATAGATTGAGCTTCACGTAAGCGAAAAGCGTCTCTCAGCATAACCAGATGTTGCTTATCCAATGCAATACTTCTTTGCCACCTCAGAATAATTTCATTATCAGGATAAGCGCGTGATATATCGAGTGAGAATTCGGCAAGGGATTCCTTGGAGACATAATTAACCCGGGAAGCCTTAAATTCTGGCCCTGGTGATTGGGTGATGCCACCGATGGTAGGAGTGTTGTGGAAATCTGAACAATTATACCAAATGTCATAGCGATCACTGCTAAAAGTCTTACGGGTGTAAGTCCCTCGTCCAACATCAATGAGAAGGGGTTGACCGTCAAAATAAACAACAAAATTACCGATGTCATTGTGGTTGTGGCTTTCGTCATTGTGTCCCCCCTTGGCGGCAAGATAAAATCCATTGGTGGTGCCTTCCTGGTCGCGGCTGATCATCACCTGTAAATCCGGAAGATAAATGTCGGCCGGCAGGGGTAGATTTCGTGGTGTTGCTTTCATTTCATCCTGAATAAATAGATCAAAAAGGTTTCTGAAGTAATGAAAACGGCTAATTTCTCCAGTTTTTTCGGCATCGTGATAATAGGCCCCAAATTGCATCATTTTTTCATCGTCTATGTCCCTCCCATACCGCCAGATCATATTGGCAGCCATTTTGGGTTGGGGATCGGCATCGGCAAAGTTTAAAAAATAAGCCTCACTAATCTGAGCCTTGTAAATAAACTGTCCCATGTTTCTAAACTTTTGATTTTCGTATACATAGGTAAATGCATCATTGGTGGCAAGATTTAATAGAGAAATGTTGTCATAAAGGGAGGCAGCTGCTGCACCCCAATAACTCGGCCCCTCATCACAACCGCCATCTTGGGGATAGGGATTGATAAACTCATCCAGTACTTCCAGTGCCCGGTGAATCATCGTCACCCGTTGTGTATTGTCAGGCTCCAAAAGAAGCGCCGTGTTGATCCAATTGGAACAAATCCAGGGATTCCAATTATTTGGACCGCGTCCGGTACTGGTAGGACCCATCCAGCGGTGGTACTTGCTCATTAGCGGTTTGAATATCCGTTGTTCTGTCTCGCGGTGGATTCTTTGACGGATCTGTGGCGTAATCGCATCAAATTGGTCGCCTAAAAAATAATCAGCCCAGGCCAGGAAAGTGGCTGTTTCTGCTGCAAATAAATCTACAATAGGATCAGCTGTATTGGCGAGGCCATCGACTTCCCCCGGAAGATGAGCAGGGACTCCCCAAAATGACTCTTCACATATCGACCACACACCGTTTACGATTTGATCTATAAAACGGCCCTTATTTTCAGCAATTTCAGCCAGGAGCAAGGTGCCCAAAACGATCCGTTTTTTAAAAGTCAATCCCTGATACTCATTCCGGTCACCCGTGCGTACATAGGCCAATGATGCGGTAGCGGGTATATGAGGCCAGGTGTAATCGAGATACGATTCAGCAATAGGAATATGTGAAGACAATAGTTGTTGATCAGCACGGTCCCAACCCTGGCGATCGTCAATTCGCGGAAATGGATGCCAGTCATCATAACTGATCAGGACGGAATCCAGGGCTTCGCGATTGTAGTGGCCACTTAATAAGTTTAGATCGGGTTGACCAAGAGCCACGAAATGGAAGGAGGCCAAAATAACTAATACTGCCAAAACTTGAAATTTATCAGATCGCATGTGCATTTTTTTAATGAGTCAGATCAGAATTTCTAAGATAAATAAATTAAGCTGTGATCGGAACAAGTGTATCTGACATCCTGTATCAATTTGTCGGAAAGGAGAATGTGCATTACAGATTCATTGTTTCCATCTGTGGATCTCATCTCAAGAGGCAGGGTGAGTGATCTGCGTCCCAATAATTCCAATAAAGATGACATTCAAGAGGAAATATCTGATTCAGTTATTTTTTTGATGGTACTGGTTGTGGCGGAAAAGAAAGCGATATAAATAAATGATCTCTGTATAATTGTGCTATGAATTTTAAGAAATTGCCAAAAATCGAATTGCATTTGCACCTGGATTGTTCATTAAGTTTTCCGGTTGTAAATACGCTTGATCCGAAAATTACTCTTGAGCAATATCATCACTCTTTTATAGCCAACGACGAATGCCACAGCCTTCCGGATTATTTGGAACGAGCCGTCCGGGGAGTGGAACTGATGCAGGATAAGCGATCATTACGATTGGTCACTTTAGATTTATTCAATCAAATGAAAGCAGACGGAGTACTTTACGCAGAGATTAGGTTTGCTCCATTTCTGCATTTGCAGGCGGGTCTGAGTCCGGGAGAAGTTGTGGAAACTGTTGACCTGGCCGTGAAGGAAGGGATGAGGAATACAGGCATCGGGGCATCAGTGATCCTTTGCACTCTGAGGCATTTTAGCGAGGATGAAAGTATGGAGACGGTCAATCTGGTCGGGCATTATCGCAAGACAACAGTTAGCGGTTTTGATATTGCTGCTGATGAGGCAGGATTCCCGGTTGACAATCATATTCAGGCTTTTAAATATGCCCAACAAGAGAAGTTACACATTACCGCACATGCAGGGGAGGCATGTGGTCCGGAGAGTGTGTGGGAGACACTGGAGCATTTTAAGCCGGCGCGCATTGGGCACGGGATCAGAAGTACCGAAGATCCTCGCTTACTGAAGCATCTGAAAGAAAATAAGATCCATTTGGAGATTTGCCCCACCAGCAACATTCAAACGGGTGTCTACGAAACGTACGCTGGACATCAAGCTGACTTTATATTTAGATCGGGTGTTTCCATGAGCATAAACACGGACGGCCGGACAATTTCTAATGTCACCCTGTCGCAAGAGTATAAAAAAATGCACGACAATTTTGGTTGGAGTAAGGACCATTTTCTGCAATGTAATCTCATGGCGATTGACGCTGCCTTTATTTCGGCCAGCAGCAAAAAAGAACTTAAGCAACGATTTCTAGCAAGCTGGAGGAGTGACGAATAGAGAATGACGAGTCTGACTGACTTCCAGTTCTAGGATGAAAAAGATGATTCCTCGGGACTTACTCCGATGAGAAAGGAGTCAGTCAGATCTGTCAGTTGTTTCCTTCCTTACTCCAATCACGAGAGAAAATAGTGATTGTGATGGGTATAGGTAAGTCAGTCAGAATCTAGTATTTCTCTGTCGCTGTTTATCTTTTGAATAGCTTCTTGAGATAGATTTTGGTGACTAATTTCATAGAATTTATCCCATGAAACGGAGATGAGTTTTTTTGCCAAGGGAATGTCACAGAGTCCTTTTTTATATTCTCCAGTATATTCATGAAATGAAGAAAAAGGCCAATCGTCAAGCTTACTGGCTAAGGGATTCATAGTCTTCAGAGGGTTTTGGTGAATATAGTGAAAGCAGGTTGTAGCATAATCTATTTCTCTGTCAACATCACGTACAAGATTTGCCCTGGTGTTTTTGGTAAAAAGGGAACCCGTTCTCCCTTGCTGCTTATTAATAGCTTTAGCATATCCTGCTAGCAAGTTCTTGATGCCATCACTAAACTTATTCATGACAATTGGGCCGGTCCGCTTTTCCTGAATGGAGACTTCAGTTGCATAGATCAGAAAATGAAAATGATTTGGCATTAGACAATAAGCAAGAACTTGGCAGTTTGGCAGTAAATTCCGTCGCATTTTATTAAGGAAAAAATAGTAATTTCTTCTTTGATAGAATATCGTCTCCCGGTTATTTCCTCTATTATAAATGTGGTAAATATTATTGCATTTGATATCCATTGCGATAAATATACGACTCGTAATTAAATTGCTGTAGGAGAGAACCGGAGAAGGAACTGATCCTGCCCGTGATGGACGTTTAGTTAATAGTCCATAATTTCATCCAGAAGAAATCAAGATCAGTTACTTCTCCTCCCATTCGTCATTCGTCATTCGTCATTCGCAAGATTCGTCATTCGAAAGATTCGTCTACTGACGCTCCTTTCGTCGGCCAGCACCTTGATTCGTCATTAGCGAGGTTCGATATTCGTCATTCGAAAAATTCGTCATTCGCCTCATTGGTATCCTGCTGCTTGCAAATTAAATAACTCGGCATATAAGCCATTTTGTGCCAACAATTGTTCGTGAGATCCTAATTCAATGATTCCACCGTTTTTTAAGACCATAATTCGATCGGCCATACGTACGGTGCTGAACCGGTGCGAAATAATAACTGCGGTTTTTCCATCGGTCAGGTTGGAGAATCTTTCGAATGCCTCAAATTCCGCCCGGGCATCAAGAGTGGCTGTGGGTTCATCCAGAATGAGAAGTTGTGCATCTCGCATGTACACACGAGCTAATGCAATTTTTTGCCACTCACCCCCGGATAGATCTTTACCTCCGGCAAAGCGTCTACCCAGCGTTTGATTATATTTTTCTGGTAGATTTTCAATTACCTGATCCGCCAAACTGGCTTGAGCCGCATCGGAGATTTTAGCTGAATTTTTAATTTCATCAATGTGGCCCACGGCAATATTTTCTGCAGCGGTGAAATAATATTTTACATAATCCTGAAAAATCACACCGATGGCCCGGTGATACTCCGATGCATTATAGTGGCGGATGTCTACCTCATCTAAATAGATAGTTCCCTCAGTAGGTTCATATAGCCGGGCCAATAACTTCACTAGGGTTGTTTTTCCCGCACCATTTTCGCCTACAAGTGCCAGTTTCTCACCGGGATCTAAATTGAAATTTAAATTCCTGATTACCCACCGGTCTGATCCGGGGTACTTAAAACCCACATTTTCAAATCGAAAACCTTCCATTATCTTGGCCGGGAAATCTAAATTTTTACTTTTAAATTGACTGATGGGCTTCATCTCCATAAATGCAAAATAATCCTGTAGGTACAAGGCATCCTCGGTTATTTTTGATAATCGTGAAAAAATAGCTTGCAGTTGGTTGCGAAGCCGGTTAAAAGATCCGGATAGAAAAGTAAGATCTCCCAGAGTGATAATGCCGGCGATGGTACGCAGAATAATTAATAGGTAAGCTCCATAGTACGCTAGATCTCCCACCAGGTGAAAAATACCTCCGGACAAACTTCTCTTAATCGCCAGTTTTTTATTGACCTGATAATATTTTTCTGCCAGATGTGCAAAGCGCGATGCCAGGAAATTGGATAATCCAAATAATTTTATCTCCTTGGCAGTGACATCACTGGCTCCGATAAACCTGACAT
>JABDLW010000779.1 GCA_013001805.1 Saprospiraceae bacterium
CCTCCCCCACCTGCTGATGTGCCGGCATTGGAAGAAGCAAAAAAAGCTAATACAGACGAGATGGATCTTCGCAGCTTGCTGGAATTCCATCGTGCAGATGCGGCATGTGCCGGGTGTCATCAAAAAATGGACCCCATTGGATTTGGCCTGGAGAATTTTGATGCGATTGGCAGATGGCGTGAAACTTATGATTCGGTGCGGATCAATCCCGAAGGAGTGTTGCCAGATGGTCGTCAATTCAAAAGCCCGGAGGAATTGAAAGCCGTATTAATTGAGGATAAGGTGAAATTTGCCAAAAACTTCAGCCGTAAAATGCTGTCGTATGCTTTAGGTCGAAGGATAGAATTTATTGACACGCCCACTCTTGACCAGTTGACAAGTGAATTGGTAAATAATAACTTTGACAGCCAAAGCTTCATGCTGCAATTGGTGACAAGTTATCCTTTTCTTTACCGGCGCAGTGATCTCGCTGAACGTTATAAAGGCATATAATCATATGATAACAAATAATATTTCACGGAGAAGATTGCTGAAAGGAATGGGCGCTTGCGTGGCCTTGCCATTTCTTGAATCCTTATACCCGGCTAAGCTGCATGCTGCTCATCATGTCAGTGGCAATCGGCCACAGAGATTTGCGTGTCTATTTATGCCTAATGGAGTGCATCCCCGCAAATGGAATCCAGATAAAACCGGCAGCGATTTTGAGTTGTCACCAATCCTCAAACCTCTTGATTCTCTTAAGCAAGAGATATTGATATTGGGAGGTATGATGAATATGAACTCTCATACCAGAGAAGATGGACACTATACCAAGACTGCCAATTTTCTCACTTCCATGCGGATTGCCAAAACGGTCGATGCTAAAGTGGATAGCGGTGGAATATCTCTTGACCAGTTAATGGCCCGGCACATTGGGCAGAACACTTACTTTCCTTCACTGCAGTATGGATTGGATCGGATTCGAAGTGGGGTAGATACAGCTGTGGGATTTACAAGATTATACGGTGGTACGATTTCGTGGCAGGGACGCAATCAACCTTGTTCCCGTGAGATTGATCCCCGCATGGCATTTGATCGACTTTTTCGCAACTACGTTCCAGGGAAAAAACCACTGCCTGAGGATCCCTTGAAAAAAAGCGTTTTGGATCTGGTAAAGGATGATATCAAAATGCTTGAAAAACAACTTGGAATAGAAGATCAAAATAAATTAGGAGAGTACCTGGAGGCAGTGAGCTCGGTCGAGAAACGTCTAAACGATCAAGGTAATCTTAAGGATTTCGAAAGACAAATCACCCCGGATATACGCAAGGAGTTGGCGAGAATGGATTTGCGGATTGATGAATGGGCTGAGTATGCAGAGGGAGTTGATGTGACCGAAAAGACACGCCTGATGCTGGACATCATCGTGCTTGCATTTTGGAGTGACGCCTCCCGGATTGCGACCTTTATGTTCGGAAATTCGGTTAGTAACCGCAATTTTTCATTCCTGGATGGGGTACATGGTGCTCACCATTCGATATCACACCACACTGAAGATCCACGCATGCTGGATCAGTATGAAAAAATCAACCACTGGCACATCCAACAATATGCTTATTTGCTGGAAAAGTTGAAATCGATAAAAGAAGGCGATAGCAATCTTCTGGATAATAGCATGATACTTTTTGGATCCGGCTTGAGAGATGGTAACCGGCACTCCCCATTTGACCTCCCCATTGTGTTGGCTGGACATGGGGGTGGCAAATTAAAGACGGGACAGCACTTAAAATTTGCCGATGAGACCCCATTAGCCAATTTATATCTTACCCTGCTGCATACGATGGATATTGATGTAGCGCAATTCGGGGATAGCGAGACCGTGCTTTGTGATATCCTTGCCTGATAAGTTTTTGTCATTGGTCACGAAGATTTACCGACGACAAAAAAAGATCATCTGACCATTCATTTTACTGATGAATTATGTTTCTTTAGGAAGCCAACAATGTATTAGTGAATAAATCTTTAGTTGGGTGGATTCTGCGCCTGGGGGTCTTCGGCACTTTCTTAGGCCACGGGATTTTCGCCCTCATGCACAAACCAGCTTGGTTGCACTTTATTACCTTTTGGGGAATTCCTGAGGAAGTAGCGTGGAAAATGATGACAGCTATCGGTGTCATTGATCTCCTAATTGCCTTAATTACTATAGTTCGTCCCATCGGTATCGTCCTGTTGTATGCGACTTGCTGGGCTTTTGCAGCAGCATTGATGCGACCGGTTTCCGGGGGGTATTTTTTAGATTTTATCGAAAGATCTGCCAACTGGGCTGCTCCATTAGCCCTCTATTTTTGGATGCAGTACATGAAACAGAACGAGAACTAATTGCATCCCAAATCGTTCCTTGTATTGATGTCATTGTTGGGAAAACAGAATCCTGAGGGCAATGTAATGGGATTGTATCGCGATAAGTTTGCGTCATGCAAGGCACTTTCCACAAATCTTGTGAGTTGATCTATTTCAGCGGACGACAGACCAAGTGGCACAAAATCCGCTGCGAGCTGTGAAGGAGGAACAGCACTATTTCTTGGTATAGCTGCATTTTTATATTCAATCACCTCTCTAACCGATCGAAAGTCACCACCATGGCCAAAAAATGGACTATCGGTAAGATTATAGATCTGCGGCACTTTAAACTTGAAATTATCAGCAGGATTTTTTGTAAATCCTCCACGACCCAGGTTTTCAGGTTTATCCGGAGACGTTCCATAGATACCATCTCCGTCCAGATCACCCATCGCAAGAGCATGAAATTCCATCTTATTCAGAGCAGGTCCGGTATGACAACTCACACAATTCGCTTTTCCGAAAAATAAAATGGCACCTCGTTTTTCGTCTTCAAACATAGCATTGTGATCTCCCTGTAACCATTTTTGGAAAGGGGACTCATTTGCGAGCATCGTACGTTCGAAGGCAGCAATCGCCAGTCCGGCATTTTCTTTGTTATACAGTTCGGCACCGGATAAGTTAGGAAATGCCTTTTCAAAATATTGTTTATAACTCGTGGTCTCGCAAAAGTCTTCTTCAATATCCATCCGGTGTACAGTTAGTCCTGCGATCGCCTGAGTTTCCAGACCTTCATATCCCAGATGGTTCACTGCCTTAGGTGTTTCTGCCTCCCATTGAGCCTCAGTGCCAACGTTGAGGTGGGTCGCTCCAAATTGACCATTCCACAACATATTTGGTTGCCAGGCTCCATTCATAGCTGATGGTGTACGAATTGGTTGTAAATCTAGTTCTTCTATAAGGTAAAGAGAATTTGGTGCCCGACCCTCACCGCTTAGCCCAAAGCCAGCTCCTCCGTCGCCGATGCCT
>JABDLW010000784.1 GCA_013001805.1 Saprospiraceae bacterium
GAACATGGGCTGCTGGCGATTACTCTGAATCTCCAGGGTGGTAGTCCCATGGGTTATGGAAATAAAGGCTGGATCAATTCGACCTTTACTGAAAAGGGCGATCTAAGGCCAGCCTACCTAAAGCGGCTTGAGCGCATCTTAGACGAGGCTGACAAACTGGGAATGGTGGTCATCCTCGGTTATTTTTATTTTGGCCAGGATCAGTTGCTGGAAGACGAACAGGCCGTCCTGAACGCAACAGACAATATCACCTCCTGGATTTTGCAGAAAGGATATCAACATCTCCTCATTGAGATCAACAATGAGTGTAATGTCAGGTATGATCATCCTATACTGCAGCCGGAACGGGTACATGAATTGATCATCCGGGTTCGTGAAAAAAGCAATAGTAAACTGCTCGTCTCCACAAGTTATGGTGGCGGTTTTATTCCATTGCCAAATGTCGTAAAGCATAGTGATTTTATTTTGATTCATGGAAATGGTGTAAAGGAACCCAGCCGGATACAAGGCATGGTACAGGAGACACGCAATGTGGCAGGTTACTCTCCCAAACCTATATTGTTTAATGAAGACGACCATTTTGATTTTGATCAGCCGGAGAATAATTTTTTATACGCAATCAAAGCATATGCATCCTGGGGCTACTTTGACTTTCGAATGGAAAATGAGGGATTCGAATCCGGATTTCAAAGTGTACCTGTAGATTGGAAAATCAGTTCGGATCGAAAAAAAGAATTCTTTGATAAATTGAAAGAAGTCTGTGGTTATTGATCCTCCTGAGTTTGAATTTTTTCTAAATAAAAGTCACAGAGCAAATAGGCCGCTGCACTGAGTGACATACCTACTAATGTAGCAGGCAAGATTGCTTCTGCCCACAAATTCCAGCACAAATAAGTAAAAAATCCGGTAATCATAGCAGCCACTGCTGATTGCCAATGATGGTTCTGCTTAAAAACTGAAAATAAAATCACCGGGACCATTACTGGCAGATAAAAAGAAAATATGACAATAATGACATTTAAAATGGACTGCATATAGCTGGCAATTATTATAGCTAATCCACCAATGACGAAAGTGAAAATTCGAGCGTAATTTAATTTCCTGCTCTCTGAAAGTGCTGGATAAATTGCACCCATAATGTCTTCACTAAAAACAATGGAGGCACTGTTTAATGTCGTATCCTGAGTTGACATGACCACACCAATCATAGCAATAATGAATACACCGTAAAGTATCCCGGGAAAGTACTGTTTAGCAATATGTAATAAGACCTGGTCATCCGGTATAAAATCCGGGTGCAGATACGCACCTGCATTACCAATAAATACCATAACGCCAACCCAAATAAAAATAAATATTCCCGCCGTAAAAGCTGCTCGCCTAGCCACTGAGGCATTTTTACTGGCTAAAAAACGGTTGATAAGGGGAGCATCAAATCCAGCACCGCTAAACATCCAAAACAGTACCAGGCCCAGCCCTCCGGATAAGGTTTGTCCATTGAACCCAATTTGGGTTGTTTCTCGCATGTGCTCCTTGAAACCCACCCACGAAAAAGCATCACTACTCGTAATCAAGAAGGCCAAAATAGGTATGAGGATAACAAAATGCGAAAATTGAAAAGCATCAGTCTGGATTGTAGCCCGGATCCCACCGAAGGAGGAATATAAAATAACCACTGAAGTCATGATCACAATAGACCAAATTTTGGAAAATCCAAAAACATTATTGATAAGTTCGCCTCCGGCATAACTCATGGCGATTGAGATCGAAGCCATAAACCATACCGAGATAAAGCCGACCAAGATTTTCACAAAGCGATGATTATGTGTGAGTGGGCCTGCCAACACATCCCCAATCGAGTAACTATTGAGAAATTTGCGCCGAATTCTAGGAGCATAGTATTGGGAGACCCAAATTAGAGCCAACCCATTAATCATGGCAAAAAAGGCCATCATCATGCCACTGACATACCCTTCGCGAGTAAGTCCCAAAGTCATGGCAGGCCCAATATAAGATGCACATATGGTAGTGAAGATCAGAAATGTACCCAGGTTGCGGCTTGCCACTGAAAACTCGGCAAAGTCACCTTTTCTTCGGGTTAATAGAATAAATCCAAAATAGATACATCCAAAAAATAAAATAATCCACTGGGTACTATTCAAGGTTTTGGTGCTATGTGATGGTAAAATAGCCTTTTCCAATATACTCCTGAATAGGGCTGGGATAGTGTTCATACGACTTTGCTTTTAGTTCTTCTCCAGTCTCCTTACAAAGCACCTCCTGCAAAAAAATAGCCATGGCAGCTCTCACTCTAAATCCAGCCCATTCTTATGTCTCAAAAATATTAGTTCGCACTATTGTTTACTCCCGGTGTGATATAATCTGCCGGGAGAACTTTTCCTATTTCTCTAAAGATAAACCCGAACGGGGAAAATTTGTAGGAATTATTTTCAATTCCATATGTTTATACATCTCACATTATCAGTACTTTATTCGACAACAAACGACAACAAACGATTAGAAGTAAGTACAAACGAAAGTAAGCGTTTAAAAACCGACTAACCGTAAACACTGCCCGCACCTTTGTTATATCGACGGCAAAAGAAGTCGTTATCAAGCAAATCAATTATTAATCTTACTAAAATCTAATGTGATGAAAAACTTAGTAAATCGTGTACAAC
>JABDLW010000791.1 GCA_013001805.1 Saprospiraceae bacterium
GCTGTCACTTGTGCCAGGTCAGTGATTTGCAAACAGTTTAACATTTCGATAGCCGGCCCCTTTCCACTTGGTTCGCTGGCCATGTTTTGACTGGCAGGTGGATGTTTAAGTACCAGCCCTTTGACCTGTCGATCCAACACTGCCGCATAGGATGCAATAGCTGCCATCTCTCCCTGTGCGGCAAGATAGATATTGGCAGGATCTACTCCGGGTGTTTCACGCAATGCGGTGAGACACCTCAAGACATCATGTACCCGCATCGAGGCGATGGTACGTCCGGTCCAGGCTGCCGCCCGGCGAATGTGCCATTGCAATGCCGGATCCCAGCCGGTTTCTCCAATGCCCCGGGCGGCAAAATAGGCAATGTGCATGCTGGTGTCTGCTCCTGAAGCTAACTCATTTGATGCCCAGCGTTCTTCTCCCGGATTTCGCAGCACCAACAACAGTGGTGATTTTTTTGTGGGGTCTTGCCTGCGGCGAATGGAGAATTTTAAACGCCAACCAATTTCGGATATGAAACTATAGTGTTGGGTTCCGTGTTTTCCAAAATCAGTGGCTTGGAATTCTGATCGCAGGTCGATTGGAGTATCACTTTTCGGAATAGCATTAAATGTTTTCTCATGCAGGAATCCAACCACTTTATCACGGTATTCATCTAATTGCTCCCGACTTTGAACCAGCGGTGGTGAGGCAACAGATAAAAAGGCATCTTGAATGGTCTTTGTTTTATCATTGATCGGCACCCCGTCAACGTAAACGCTTAATTCTTCTTCTGTCCATGGCGCAGTCATATCGATCGCATTTGATTCGTTCCGGTCGATTTTTTTCTCCATTAATTCGCTGCTGAAAAACGCAAGGATGTGGGCTCTGAACTCGTCCTTTGCTCCATAACTGTGACCACCTGGTGCTTCGATCATTTTTAAACTCTCCGGTTGATCATACAGGTCATATATGGGACTGATTTTATCAAAGAGCGTACGTACAGCCTCGATGGAGTAGTACCCATCACCGGTGGTTTGGGCGATTAAAAACGAACGCGGTGCAACCAAAGCTCCGATATCGGAAAAATCAATGCCGTAAGTGTTTATTGGCATCATGCAATCACAGTGATCATCGATGGTGCGCTGGCAAATTTGACCTTCCAGAGATGCAGCACCAGCGACGGCGGCTGCGGCTTTTATCCGTTCATCGACCGCTGCCAAATACCAACTTTGCGAACCCCCTCCCGATATGCCCGTCACACCAATTTTATCAGGATCAACTTCCGGTAAGGAAACTAAAATGTCAATGCCCCGAATGCCATTCCAGACTTCCACACCAGCTGGATTATAACCGCGGCTATACCAATGGAACCATCCCCGGGACTCCGCCCCAAGATGTTCTCCCTTGACCTCGCCGCGCTGAATGGTTTCAATAATAAGACAAACGAAGCCCCGCTGAGCAAATGCACGGGCGTGCGATTGATAATGATGTTTCTGGGTATGTGCATGACCACAGACGTAGAGTATGGCCGGCACGGGTTGAATTATGTCATCCGGCACATACAGATTGGCCGCGACGAAAAGATCTGGCAATGATTCGTAGTAAAGCTTCTCAATGCGGAATCCGTTATCTTTAATTGTTCCCGTCCTGGTAATTTTTGGTGTGGTTCTCTCCTGACTATCCCAGTGATCTTGCATTCCCAACATCTCAATTAATTCCGCATGCCGTTTTTTCCGCATGTTAGTCCAATCAGAAAGATTGTCAATGTCCGAAAGGGCACTGCGGGTTATGTCACCGGCAGTTTCACATAAATATTTTCTGATGTTGTTGGCTTGATCAAAAGTATATTCCGTACTGGTAGCAGATTTCTGTGCATGAGTACTAAGAGTTACCATCAAGCTCAGGATTGCTGTGGCTATGATTTTCTGCATATGCTAAATATCTTACCTCGAATATAGGAAAGTAGCTGACCATGTCCTGTGTTCAGCTTAGCATGCAATGATTTTGGTATGGAATGGTAAAAGACAGAATGTCAAGCTTTCTGAGAAACTTATAACTTGGAATTGAGATTTCCACCTGTACAACGTATTGTCCAAGCTGCTTTATCAGTTCTTTCTTAGTCTGATCATTTGGGGGCATATAACTAACGGATCTAAGAAGGCGATGCATCTGGGTCCCGGTGATCAAACGCCTGCGATTTTCTCAGGATTTCAACGTGAAGTGATCAAGACGCGGAAAAATTGCCCACATTTCTACCGATCTTTGTAAGCAGAAATCATCTCAGAAGAAACGGCTTAACTTTCGGCGCGGGCATGGTTTCCATTGTTTACTACATATGGCTTTCGGGCGGGTGTTATTTTAAGGTCTACTATACGCATACAAATGTACGACACAATGAGTCCTACAGCCAGACCTTCCATGAAGATGATAACTCCTCCTGAAAAGGGAGTAACATAGGGCCCTACGACGGGCGCATTTTCGCGAATGTATTCCAGCAGTGGTTGATTTAGGTAGAGATGAAACATTTGTAGTATGGCAAAAGGTATAATCCCCCAGACAGTCGTCTTAATTCCAATGAGCGTGCCATTAAGGTAGGTGAATTGCTCTCGATGCAATTTGGCATAACTGCGAATCGCCAGGTAAATGACGATAATTTGTATTATGGCATTAAATATCCTAAAGTCGTACCGCTCTCCCAGACCCAGGAGGTGCATCACCAAAAAATAGGTGGTCAGAGCGAGGAATAATATCGTTCCGTGTTTTACAATGATTATATTTGACATAGGTTTAATCATTCAGATCCAGGTATTAAAATGACCATTTAAAAAACTGCTGAAAGTCTATCTGTTATTTGTGGTAAAGTTATGGCCTATCAATCCTCCATTGAAATTGGTTTTCTCTTAAGGATCGCTTGAATTCACAGTGCAAGGGCGAGCGAACCTAATTGGACTGCTATTTTTTTTCTTTTGTCTTGGATGTAGATTTAATGGGGTCGTGGGGAAGATTTTTACGCTTTACTCCCGGTGCCCGTTCATTTTCCTTAGCGGGAAAAGTGTCAGGTCTTGGATTCTCTTCTGGGATCGCCTGTGGGTTTTGCTTTTTAGCCCCATTTCCAGGATTTATCTGCGGGTCCGTGGGGGTAGTGCTTTTCGGTATAATTACTTTCTTCCTTATCATAATGGATGATTTATTTTTGTTGCAGCCGAAACTGCCAATAATTAAATTTCTGGATGAGATCACCTAACGCGTGAGGTCAACCAGTTTTATATTCTCTTCTTTATTCGGTTTTGCTTGCTATGAATGAGACTTCATGAAGTGTCCTCTTGTTCGGTTTGGTATTTACGAGTATAATTTAAGGAGGTTGCTCCCGATCAACCCTGGAGAAGTCAAGTTTTGTATACGCTGGACCACCCTTCGTGAAAAGCGTGCATTTCCTTGATTTGGTAAAATAAATTGCAAAGGATATTCCATTAGCACGGACTTTTCCCGAATCGGTAAAATTGAAAGACCTGCAGAAAGGCTGAACTTATTTTGAGACTGGAAAGTTCATGGGGTAGCCAGTGTTGGGAGGGATCGAATCCCGAGTAAAAACTTGATTAAATAGCAAACGATAGTCTGTAGACCGGCTCTGTTTCAATATATATTTCTTATATTACTTTGGGTGATTAATAGCACTTTACACCTTGATTGTTATTCTTGCGATTTCCCGGAGCAAGACATAACATTAAGTTCAGTTTACTTACTGGGGCAAGCCTCCTGGTATTTCCTTGAAGGTATGTTCACAGTTTAAAAAATGTAGTCATGGCATACACGATTCGAAAGGCAAATTATTTCTACGTCACGGTGCAGGACCAACCGGGGGAAGCCTATGAATTACTGGCACAACTTTCCGGATTGGGCATTAATTTACTGGCGTTTACGGCGATACCGATTGGACCAAGTAGTACGCAGTTTGCGATATTTCCCGATGATGATCTAAATCTTAGGAGTGTAGCTGGTAAGGCTGGACTAAAACTTGATGGACCCTATCCGGCTTTTCTTGTGCAGGGAGATGACGAACTGGGCGCGCTGAGTGAGGTGCATCACAAATTTTATCTGGCCAAGGTAAATATTTATGCCTCGAGTGGTGTGAGCGACGGCAGGGGAAGTTATGGCTATGTGATTTATGTGCGTCCGGCAGATTTCGAGAAAGCTGCTGAGGCGATGGGGGTTGCTTAATCCTTATTGCTTAGAATCGAAAGAGTGGTACAAATAGACTTGCTTGCAAGATGGCAGATCATTTGGTGTTTCCAATCATGAGCTGACACTCTTCTGGCTGAGTTATTTGCCCTCACCCACTGCATAATATTCCAAACTAGGTTCTAACCTCGATCCTCAATTCATACGATAGATCAGGCATTTGATGTGTAAAAATGTCTATCTCGCAAGTGTCAACATTGATCGACACCAGCCTTCAGCGCATCTTTGTCCGGACGGATTTTAACTGATGACTTCAGGAAAACCTGGAAGGAATAATCAAAAGAAATAGATATGAAAAATGCTGTAGTCTTTTTGCTCGGTTTGATTTTATGGGCACCAACAGCCACCGGTCAAATCACCCTGCCCCGAAGTGCAACATCCTCTAAACTGCCTTCGGCTTTTCAGCGACCCCACTTGTTCTCTCGGGTTTTTAATGAGGATGCTGTAAACAGCCCGGAGTTTTCCCAAAATATTAATGAAGAAGTGCAATTGGACTCGATAGTGACCATGCTTGCCCACGATGGCGGTGGTGGAAATGTCATCGTTACTCCTTTTACAAAAAAGTCTTACTACTATCCGAATAGTTCAATAATTTCAGAAACCGATTTACAACGCCATGATGGGAAGTGGATGCCTGTCTCTCGCACGCAGCAAAGATTTGATCAACAGGGGCGTCTTTTCGCGGTCTTTGCGGAGGTATATGATTCCGAATTGGAATTATGGATTCCTGATTCAAGAATAATCATATATTTTCGTGGCAGCTCTCTCACATTGGCAGATTCCGTGTTTGTTCTGGGCTATTCTCAAGAATCGAATACATGGATTCGACTGCTCACCGTACATAATACCTTCAATGATCTTGATGTCGTTTCTGAGAGTTTCAGCACCATACTATTTGAGGACGACTTGGAGTTAACATTTAAAGATGTTTACCATTATGATCATATTGGTAATGATACATTGATTGAGTCTTTTCTTATTGATGGAGAGGATGAAATCGTAACCGGCAGAGAAGACAGGAATTTTGCTTGGAATTTTCTGATTTCGACCACCACTTCTACAGCTGATGGTTTGGGAGGATTTATCCCGGAAAGTAAAATCACTTATACGTATAGCGGACAAGGTGCGGTTGATACTATATCAAGCTTTCAGTATTTACCCCTGGATGGAACCTGGTCTCTCATTGAGCTCTTCATTTATCAACTTGACACGGAGCATCGCACCAGCAGCGAAGAGTATATAAATTTATCGCTGGGTACTGTAACTGAACATCGCCGGATCACTTACGATTACCTGGATGGTGATAATCTTGCAGCGGAAACTCTTTACTTTATTGATCTGGAAACGGGTTTGCCAAGCATCGACCAAAGGAGCATATATTTCTATTCATCATTGAGTACCGCCGTACCCACACCGACCAGATTTGAGACATTGGACATTTTTCCGAATCCCACACTGGATCAGGTGGAATTTACCATTGCTAAAGCTTCCTTATTAAAAATATACCGCATGGATGGTCTTCTAATTGGCGAGTATCCGGTCGCTGAGGGAAGGAACCAGATCGATTTGGTCTCACTTGTCCCCGGAGTATACACGATGCTATTAGAAAACAATCTGGGAACATACACAACACGGGTTGTAAAGCTGTAACACATACTTATGGTTTACGGTAGATGTTGTCTAAGGTTAGGAAAAATCTTGATCCAAAATGCTTCCTGGAATTAAGTTACACGGTTGTATCACTACCGGCTACCCTTTTTTAGCCGGGTGGAGTTGCAGATCTACAATTCGCATACAGATGTACGACAAAATTATTCCCACTGCCAGTCCCTCTACAAAAACGATCAGGCCACCGGAAAAGGGATTTACGTACGGTCCTACGATGGGTGCACTCTCTCTAATGTGTTGCAATAAAGGAGCGTTTACGTAGAGATTAATCATTTGAAATATGGCAAAGGGGACCACGCCTACGACGGATGTGTTGATGCCGATGGCTGTTCCAGACAAATAGTTGAAATCTTGCGGGCGCTCTTTGGCGTAAGTTCGAATGGCATAATAAACAGCTGCAATTTGTATGATGGCATTCAACATGCGAAAATCATATCGGTCACTTAGTCCCAGGACTTGCATAATAGAATAGTATATCATTAGCCCGAGAAAGAAGTAAATACCATATTTTATGACGATTTTATTCCACATTTTAGGCTAAAAGGATGGTCATTAATATTTGAAGCTAAATTATAGCCACCATCTCGCTTAATAATTTAGTTAATTATGATGAAATTGTCAATAGTTAGGAAAATAAGAGACAGACGAACTGTATGATCCATGGAATCAGATAAAAATCAGCGCCTTATGGGCGGCTATTGATGATAGCATGCACTGGCCAACAAAATTTGCTGCAGCTCATCATTAAATAAATTTTCAAAAAAAAATTTTTTTATCTCTGAATGGGGTTGATAGAGGTACCCTCAAGATTCTTTATTCGACTTTCAGTGCTTGCATTGGGTTATTTACCATTACCTGAAGAGCCTGGGAGGCAATTGAAATCATTGCAAACGCGAGTACACCTATGGCAATTACCGTAAAAATGGCGGCGTTGAGAGCAATATGATAAACAAATGAGCTCAGCCACCAGGTTAATAAATACCAAGAGACGGGTACAGCTATCAGAATACTTAAACAAATCAGGATGAGAAATCGTCGTGATAACAAGGCAATCACCCGGCCTGAAGTGGATCCCAGAATTCTTCGAATGCCAATTTCTTTTTTTCGCTTCTGAACAGCAAGTCGCATCACTCCCACCAGTCCTAACCATGCAATGATCAAGCTGAAGAAAGATGCCCACCCGGCAACTTTTTCCCATCTTTTCTCCTCAGCATATTGAGCTTCTATGGCTTCGTCAACAAAATGAAAAGTAAATGGGTGGCCTGGTTCTATATCTTTCCAAATAGATTCTAATGTGTTTAACACTGGTTCGATCTCACCCGGCCCTATTCTGACGTTTAGCTGGTAAAGATTAGGTGGCCAGACATAAGTTGAGAGTCCGGTGATACCCGGAGTTATCGAATTTGGATCCAGAGATAGTATCAGCGGTTTTATTTGCTGATGTAGTGAACTGAAATGAAAGTCTTTCACTACACCCACTATAACCGGTGGCTTTACGAAATGCTTACCCGGAAGACTCATTCCAATGGGTTGTTGCCAGTTAAAATGCCGCACTAATGCTTCATTTACCAAAATTGCACCGCTGGCATTTGATGTTTCTGCACGAAAGTCAGAACCATCCAACATTTTTATACCCATAGTCCTGACATACATCTCATCCACCTGATTAAAATAGATTTTTTCTTTTGTTCCGTCAACCTGGTCAAATACCAGTTCTGTCCAGGGCTCCCGGGCGTTATTCATTGAGGCTGAAACGTACTGTATGTTTTGCTCTTGTTGTGCCCGGGCTTTAAACCGATCGACTAATAATTTTGCACTTGATTGGTCAGGTGAATTACCCAGCGGAATTTCCAGTATCCGGTCTTTGTCAAATCCCAGATCTTTATTAGCAATAAATCGCATTTGGGCCCGGATATGTAATGCACCAATGAGCAAAAGAAGACAAGTGGTAAACTGAAACACAATTAGACCCTCTCTGAACCAGCGTTGAGTCCGGTTATTTATCAAGTGCCGTTTTAGACCGCTTGAGTTCTGCCTTACCAGAATCATAGACTGTAGATAGCCAGCAGCGACTGCAATCATAAAGATAAGTGTGAAAATGAAGACCAACTCTCTCCACCCCAATGAAAATACCAGAGTGCTGCCAATCAATTGAGTGAATACCGGCAAGAGCAGCAAGGAAATGAGTATAGCTATGCCACTGGCAAGCAGTGAAATAAAAAATGATTCCAGGATTAACTGTCGCGTCAATTGGCCTTTTCTTGCTCCCAAAGTCTTGCGCATTGCGACCTCCTTCACACGGTTTAATGCCTGGCCTGCAGAAAGTGTAACATAGTTGATTGTGGCTATAATTAACACGAGCATGCCCAATGCAAATAAGATCCTTAATTTGACTGGACTAACAAATACGGCATTACCCACCACTTCGTTTTCAAAGTGCAAAGAGGAAAACGATTGCAAACCGAAATTTCTCCCCTCTTTATTTTCTCCAAGGAATTTCTTCATGATGGAAGAAAGCGATCTTTCCAGGGAAAGCCGATCGGCCCCGTGCTTAAGTTGAATGTAGTTTTCAACTAAACCGTAACGATACGATTGAAAGGTTTGATTAGAAACTGCCAAGCGATAGCTTTCAATTGGCATTAGAAAGTCAAATGGGATGCTGGATTTTTCCCGTTTCGGATCAATGAGCCCTGAGATCTTAATAAAGATGGTGGTATCATTTACGTCCAGGGCTATTATTTTGTCTATGACATCTTCATCTCCGAATAGCTTCCGGGCTTTGTCATGGGATATGATTACCGAATGTGGTTCTGCAAGTGCGGTGTTGGTATTGCCACTTATAAGAGGAAAATCAAACATTTGGAGAAAGCCCTGATCTACAAAATGCATGGTCTCACGGTGGGGAATGCCATCTATCCTAAGATTGCAAGAAGTGCTGGCAAACCTGGTGTAATGTGTGATCGTGGGAATTTCGCTCGCCAGATCTGCTGCAAGTGGTATGGAAGTGATGGCACTTTTCTCCCCATATTGACCGGAAGATTTATTTCTTGTGTCTTGAAATAAACGATATATGGATTCCCTATTTTTATGAAATTGATCGTATGACCGCTCATGATTAATAAATAAGAAAATCAGTAAAACGAAAGCTAGTGCGAGTGATTGTCCGAAAATATTCACGAAAGAATAGAACTTATTTCGCAGCATATTGCGGGACGTGGTCATTAGATGACTTATAACCATGCCCGAATTAAACCATTTAAAGGACCAATTATTTCGCAGTAGAATGGCGGGATGAATTAATCGTAGCACATTCCAGAATAAGATTCGTCGTGCCGCACTGATTCCACGGATTTGGGAATCTTTTTCGAATTTTTCAATTAGATCTCCCTGTATTCCCTCAAGAAGGTCCGGGGGACAGATCCATTCAAGAAAAACTAAGAGAAATCTTGGGAGTTTCACCTGGCAGTAAATTTAAATTCTGGCAATAATTTCCATAAGATCCTTCGCTGTTCTTGCATGGCCAGCAACCGGGTCTTACCGGCATTGGTTATTTGAAACAGTCTTTTTCTTCGACCACCTCGTGTTGTGGTGGCTCCTCCCATAGTTGATTTTACTAAGCCTTTATCCTCCAGCCGGTAAAGAGTGATATGCGTTGCGCTGAGATTGATAGTCCTCCCCAGTTGCTCCTTGACCGCTTCTATGATCGAATTTCCATAGGCTTGATCTCCGAGGATCGCAACAAATGTCAAGACCAGCTCTTCAAACTCACCCAGAGGTTTAATAGACATTACTCTATATTTTGTAAAACAAATATAAAGATTAGTATTGAATTTGTCAAACAAATAGATTCTGTTTTTACATTCCGCAAGGAATACTGGGAGAATTGAAGCGTGGATTTATGTGCTCAGGAATGCGGAGACAGCATCTAGT
>JABDLW010000797.1 GCA_013001805.1 Saprospiraceae bacterium
GCATTGGGACCTGACCGTTGCCCGCCTCATAGCATTGCGCTATGCTGATAACGATCTTTTGGATCTGCTACAAAAAGTACCATTTGCGCTGGCTGCCAATATTTCCGGTTATATCCATCAACATCAACCCGATGAGGTCGAAAGATTGTGCGAGCAAATTCGTGAAATCGCACGACCCTTTATCGGAATCATTGCAAGTCCGGATTTGGCCCTCGACCCAAAGCTTTCCGTTGGCACCAAAGTCTCATTGAGGAAATTTTGCCCGGAACCAGGAATCTGGCTGGATTATTTTCTGGAAGATTATGAACCCGCCGTTTCGCAGATGGAAAAGGATAAGGTCTCAAAGGAATTATTACCCGTTTTCAATTCTTTTTCAACTTCGGAGACCTCACCGGACCTTATTAAGTCGTGTATCCAACGCTATTTTAATAAACAACGAAATAGCAGTGATCCCCTAAAATCTATGAAAGAATACCTGTTTAAGGTCGTGGAAATTTGATTTAAACCATTAAAACCGCTGTTACTCTTTTTTGAATTAAAAGGGAATAATTCAAGAAAGGAGCATTAGGACTGCATAAAATATTTTTTATAACACTGTCAATTTATTAATCATGGAGAATTACAAAATAACCAACAAGGCAAGCTGGCGCCGAGCTGGTAACAACGATTTAATCGAGTTAAAACCACCGAAGGGAATTAATCCGCTATTTTACCGGAAGAAGGATCTGCATATGTTGGCACTCACCATCGCGGACGGAGGCTGTATTCATATTTCCGGAGGATCTGGCACTGGCAAGACGAGCCTTTTGTTTGCGCTGACCGAAGTGCAACAGAATTGGGTGCGACTATGCATTTACAATAACCTTGAAGAGAAGCCGCTTAAGATGTTCCGGTTGGCTGCTTTTAATTTCGATAGCCCGGGAGAGATGTGGTATCGTCGTGCCATTAATGCAGACGGTACTTATGACGAAAAACAGAACCTGGTGGAATTTATGGAGGACGCTATAGCAAATCCGGATGACGCTTATTATGCCGTGCATATTATGGAGCTCGGCAGGACAAAACCGAGTATCCAACATGCTTTAGTACACTTATTACATGACGGAGAAATTGTCGATCCTCTTACCGGAAATTCGATAGGAAGTGGAGAAAATATTGCTTTCATTGCTGACTCCAATTATGCTGCCGCGGATAAACATACCTTCCTTTTAGCGGAACAAGATACCGCCCTTTTCAACCGGATTAACCAAACCGGGATAATCATTGACCATTTGAGTCAGCAAGAGGAGACTAAAATCCTGATGTCTATCCGGCGGGCACTGAACGTAGATAATGTACCCGATGCACTGGTTGAACAAATCGCCCAGTTAGGTCACTTAATGCGGGTCGAACAAAACGAAAATGGGGCATTGTCATCCGTGAATCCGGTCTCGATGAGATCTTATATTTCTTTTCTGAAGAAAGCATCTAAATCAGATCTGCCGCCGGAAGATTTAGCGGATATGACCTTATTTGCTCTTGCCAGTGCAGAGGACAGGGGTGTGATCAATGAATTAAAATCCATTGTTTTCGGCATTCAAAAATATCGCTACGAAATGGATGAGTTCAGTGAAATGGCCTTTTAAGGTTGGAAAAAAGATTGCTACATGAAACTGTTAATAAATCCCACAATAAGCCTTTTTTGGCTGGAGAGGGAGAGACCACCTCCTGAAATTTTTGTGCACACCGATTATCAAACCGTCTAAAAAAAAATAAAATCATGGAAATTTTAAAATCAACCTATCGCGGGTACTCGCATTCATATCATTCTTCTAAGTATAAGAAGAATAAATCTGACTGGAATGGATCCACTCCGGCAGATGCCTTTCGCCCAAATCTTTCTTCTAGCTATCAGTTGCCTCCCCGGAAAAAGCTATGGGATATTTGCCATAACATGCAGTCAAAAGTTGCTAAATATTTTCAACAACAAGAAATAAAGGTAAAGCCTCAGGTTGCACATTTTTATCTGTTGCCGCCCGTGTTGGCCGCTCTGAGTAGCGTAGGGCTCACTACGTTTTTAGAAGCGAAAGAGCATGCCCGGACGCAAAAAGGATTGCTGGAAGTTTATAGTGCTTCTTTCATAGCGGAACCGCAGTCGCAGATCATTTCCGATCTGCCAGTAGCTGCATTGCAGAAGTTAGCTAAAATGGTCGCGAAGATCATTGACAATCGCATGATCATTCAGATTGTACACAAAACGCTGGGGATTGAATATGTGGAAATGTACCGAGCCATCAGCAGTTCAATGATTGATTTAAATAGCTTATACTCGCTGGAACAATGCGTCACCTTAAATATAATCTATGGTGATATTTTACCGCCACCAGATCAGCACTCCACATCGATAACTCAACTATGGAAGGGACTCAGCCAATTTAACCAACCGTATATCGAGCGATTTACTACCCAGGATGACTATGGATTACTCGAAGTGGCTTCTGCATGGCACGTTGAACTTACCCGAAAACTGGCCTCCTATTTTGTCAGTCACGGCAGAGGAAAGGCGGAAGGAGAGGAAGCAAATTTGACTATTGTCGATGCATCCATCCCGGATGATCAGACTTCACCGGATGGTCCCAGGATATGTATAAATAACTCGGATGTGAAATGGCATGAGCATGATCCGGAGTCATTTCTTGCCATCGATCAGGAAAGCATCAAGGGCCTCTATAATGCACTGGATGAAGAAAGTCAAAAATTCATCAAGGATTTGGCAGATTCTGTGCAGCAAGCGAGTGGGGATGGCTTAAGTAACATAAATGCCGGGTACAATGGCTTGCTGGACGAGGTGTCAAAGGATCCCTGGGCACGTACTCCGATTGAGGGGACACCGGGCGGAGGCACTGAGGTTGATCTCACTTTTGGAGGTCATCAAATGGCTGATATGGTGTACGATCAGGCACTGGATTTATCCTACGACTTTGCTTCTATAAAGAAGATCAAAGAACGAGCTTTGCCGATTACCCGTCAGCTAAAGCGAATCCTTTATGTTAGTCCCAGCTTTGAAGCTGAACAAATACTGGCCAGCTCCGGAGCAAATTTTAGCGCTGCATCGCTTCCGGTTTATCAGGTTTCGGAAAACCTCTTTTCCCAAAACAAGGATTTACTGACATTTGGAAATCAGGGAGAAAGCATCGTGGTTTTGGCCGCAGATACCAGCGGAAGTAACTCCCAGGACCAGATTGATTGCATTAAAATTCTCAGTGCTTCGTGGATTGGTGCAGCCAAATCTAAAAAAAACCGAATCGAGTTTTTGGGGGCAACTTACGATAGTGGAAGTATCGGAGGTCACCACGGTACGATGGTTCGCTGGATTTATAATGAACGGGTAAATGAATCACGTACCCTGGATCATGCGCTACACCGGGTAGATTCTATCGTATCCAATGGTGGCAATTCAGATGTAAAAAGTTGGGCGAGAATTTTACAGGAAGTGGACAGCCTTATTCAGGTCAAACCTCGACTGAGAAAAGCACATATTTATTTGATCCTGATTTCGGACGTGATGTTTAATAAAAGCTTTTCGACAACACCATTTTCGGCTGCCGCCGAAGTGCAGGAATACATTAAAAGCATTAAAAAGAAAACATATAAGGATCGAATCCATCTTACATTAGTGAGTCTCCGGGCGGGACAGAGTGCTCTGGACGGATTGGTCGACCTAAAAATGACGATCACCAACAATGAGATGAAAAATCCGGGTCAAAGTGCTCAGGAAATATCTGCCTTTGTCTCAAGGGCCATTAAGCAACAACGTGCAAAATTAAAGACATGAGAGATTATTATAGTTATTACAGCATTTCTCCCGAGGCCAGAGAAAAGTGGCTTTCAGAAATCATTGACCGGTTGAAGGTGTATGATGACTGTCTTAACGGCCTTAAATATACCCGGCGGCATTTGAAAAATCTGCATGAAATTATAAATGCCCCTTTTCATCACTGGGAGGGATCCATAAGTCCGGAATATTTCAAAGGTCCGGTCAACCTCCGTAATCCGGCCAATTTAAGAGAATTACTTTCGGAGATAGACTACAATTTAGGATTGGATATTAAGCGATATAAAAATTTTCCGGTGTATTTTTTATTCCGGTATAAGAAGGATAGTTACCTGCAGCATTTTGTATTGTTGGAGGAGATTTATTGCAGTCCCCAATATCCAAATAATGACCATCGTTTCTTGCGGTTGAGATCGGATTATGGTGACAGGATATTCCTCAATGCCATACCTTACCGCGACGGGATTCCGCATCTTTTGAGGAGAAAAAAGAAGAAACAAAAGACTCGACGGAGAATCGATTTTTCTTTGAATCGGATTGCGGAAATACTAAACCTGGCATGGGATGAAGATTTTGAGCTGACACGTAGAATTTGTGCTCATTTGAAAATCAGACACATTACCGAGGCCATGGAATTGACGCATCTGATTCTAAGTGTGCAGGAGTATTCCTGGCTTCGGGAAAGGCCACGAATCGTGAACGACTTTTTTGAAAAAAATTATGAACATCCCTATTTAGCTATTTTCCTAAAACAGGTGGAAGGCATGGACGGCCGGTCCTGGACAGCACGGGTGGATCAAGCCAAAAAGGATTACATAAAGATGAAAGTGGCTTTGTCCGGACTATTTAAAGAAGAAGTGATTTCGGATAAATATGATGGCAGCATGCCATTATGGAAATGCCTCTTTGTCTTCCACAATAAATCCATGCCGGAATTTGAAATTAATGAGGAACTACAAAACAAAATAACGAAGCTTGAAGCAATAGCAGGAAAGGTGTTGGCTGGGGAGGTAAAGTCAGATTCGAACCCGACTTGATTGTCTATTCGGAAGGCAGGGTATTCAACCCGTCCAGCATTTTTCCCCGACTTTCCACCAGATCGGAGAGTTCAGTAAACATATCATTGTTCACTGCCATGGCATAGGGTAAAATGTAATCCTGCGTCTCTTGTAAGTACTTTTTTATGAAAGTGACCTCAAGGACAAAACCCAGGGCAAAAAGATTACTGATGCGATCAGCAAGTTTTAGAAGTTTCGCCCGATGGCTTCCCTTTTCCATGATTCTCAACAGAAACTCATGTTTTGGCTCCTTAATTCCATTTTCCCGTCGAATGGATACTTCTTGGACCAGTTCGTATACTGCTGGACCATCTGCATCGAGGTTTCGGAT
>JABDLW010000801.1 GCA_013001805.1 Saprospiraceae bacterium
GGTATGAAGGTATTACCGGCTGACCTTTATGTTGACGAAGTTGAAATAAGCATCGAACTCTTTGAAATCAATCAGGCCTCGGTGTCGGTGAAACTTAAGACCGTGAGTCTCGACCTCCTTTTGGCCGAGAGCGATTATATCAGTGTGCATGTGCCATTCAGTGGAGAAAGACCTTTGCTGGGAAGACAGGAGATAAATAAAATGAAAGATGGTGTAATATTAGTTAACACCGCTCGTGGTGGCATCATTGGTGAAGATGCACTCCTGGAAGCTTTAAATAGCGGAAAAGTCCGAGGAGCAGCACTTGACGTTTTTAATGGAGAACCTTCCCCCAATCAGGCATTACTTACCCACCCTAATATGTCGTTGAGCCCACACATCGGTGCCGCCACTGATGAAGCCCAATCGAATATCGGCAAAGAACTGGCTGATCAAATTATTGCTTTCTTTGATAAATAAGATCAATGTCTTAATCCAGTATTTCGATTAACTCGATGTAAAAAATCAAATGCTGGCCCGGAGGAACCAAATCCATAAATCCCTCATCAGCGTATGCGAGGTATGCTGGTATCAGAAAAAATGCTTTACCTCCTTTGCCTAATAACGGTAGAGCCTGATTCCATCCCGGGATCACATTACCCACATAGAACTTAAATGACTGGGCTCGTTTGTAAGAGGAATCGAATACATTGCCTTCCAGATCATATCCATTATAGTGCACGGAGACCCTGGTCCCCCAGGATGCTTTGAGATCTTCACCGGCGGCGATAATGTGATAAAAAATGCCCCCACTTCCCATTTGAAGATCCCACTTCTTATCAATTATGTAGTTGACCACCTCGTTTTGTTGTCGAGCGACATCACTATCAATTTGATCGGCGAGCCAGGGTGAACACCTGGCAATGACTTCATCTTCCTGAATTGTGGGTATCGATAGTTTTATCGACGTTATCTTCGCTGAAGACTTTTCCGATTTACATCCCCAACCTATGGAGACAATGATCATTAAAAAAGTCACAGTTTTACTCATCAATTCCTGGCGGGCCGGATTGTTGTAGTTTCCTGAATCCAGCATCCCACTCTAAAGGATTGTCCTTCTTTTAAGGTTCGTTGAAATATATCTTCTTTGTCAGGCATATATTGTGCGTACGTGTTGATCATCCTGTTTGCTTCCGCTGCCGCATCGGGATCAATCCGCTTAGCATAGTTCCACTTATCGATTGCCGGCCATACTACAATTTGACTGTCCCAACCTCTTCCCGGGCCGCAGAGAGGACCGCTGGAAGCGTATAATCTGCCAATGAGCAAATAAGGCTCACCCCAGTTGGCCTTAAAATTTGCTGCCTCAAGGGCAAATTTTCGGGACTGGGGGAAATTCTTTAGATCGCGATAATAGATTTTCGAAATTAAAAGTAAATAATTCGCCTTCTTGTCGGAGTCATCCGTCGCTGAAACGGCTTCCTTAAAAAGTTCGATTGCCTCCTCATAGTTGCCTTCTCGAAGAGCATTGTAAGCCAGTTTGGACTCGCTTGGTGCGGTTTCCGAAATGCAATGTTTCTTCCCCTGTTTTAACAGGGTTACCAGTTCAGCAGATGCAGTGTCGCATCCTCCCCAGCGCAATTTGCCATAAACCTCACCAATTACATCACAATTTGTCGAATCAGCCTCGAATGCAGACCAATATTTTTCCTTGTAATAATTGCAGTCATAAAATCCTTTTACCCCCTCAAATGCCTCCAGGCGCTGTGGTACATATTCGTTTATGATTTGCCATTGTTCTTTATTGTCGCCACTGGATAAGCCCTGAGACAGTCTTTCTCTCACAAATGCATCGTATCTCTGGGCTTGGTTTAGAGAGATCTTTTGGTCGAAATACCTCCGGACTAATAGATCTGTAAAGGGATTTAGAATAAAGAAATTTGCACTGTCTCCATCAATCTCAATCGATTTCTGAAATAAATTAAAGATCTCATCCTGACTTGCCCGGTTTTTGTATTTATAATACAAATCAAAGGCTTTTAATCCGGCAACATATCCTTTCTCACCGTAGCATTCCTCAATGCGATCGTAAAGCATAAATATGGTATCTACGTAACTCTCTTTCTTAGCCTCGTCTGTTGCTTTAGCGTAAAAATTTTCATAAAATCTGATACCATCGGCATAGTGTGTATTTCTTTTACCATCTGCCGCCGGAGCCAACTGATAGGCTACCTTCCATAAGGGGAAGGCTTCCCTATAATTTTCATTCCTAAGGTAATCCCGGTAGATTACATGTGCATTCATGGCTGTCTCTTGATCCGGAGACTCGCTGAATTTTCCACAAGGACCTACCACTTTGTTTGCGATGGGTGCAGCCGCGGGGACAGCGCTGGTGGTCTCCTTGATCTTGGGTGTACAAGCCAAGAAAAAGCAGGCAATGATGATCATTATGGCTGATGGTTTCATGACAATCATATTTTCTCAATAAAAAAGCTTCGTCAACTCATTAACGAAGCTTTTGCTGATATCAATTGCTTTATTCCAGGAATATACATTCAGACAGTCCCGGAGATTTACTGTACTCTTAATTTTGTTTGTTCTCCGATCCAACAACCGGTTTTTAAGGTGTCTCCCTCTTTATGACCACGCATAAAAGCATCGTCTTTATTGGGGAGGTTAGCATTATATATGCTTATCTTTCTATTGGCTTCATCGGCAGCAGAACTATCTATGGAGCGAGCATGTAAATATTTATCAATGGCCGCTAATATCACAATCCTTTGACCCCAGGCATCACCACCACAAGCTTTAGCGGCGGTTGCATATATGTCACCAATTAGAATGTAGGGTTGACCCCAGTTTGTCCGTAATTCTGCTGCTTTGATTGCGTTTGATCTTGCCTCTTGAGGCTTACCCATCTTACGTCCCTGGATAGAGGCAATATTAAAATAATATTGTGCCCTTTTATCGGCATCCTCTTCGCTCTCGAGTGCCTCCTGGTACTTGATCACGGCGTTTTCAAAATCTCCCTCTTTGTAAAGACGATTAGCCACTACACCGGGATTACTGGCTTCAAATTCGGCCTGCAATCTGGCATTTTCTTCAGCTGCATATGTCTCATACGTTGATTGTAATTTTTTCAGGAAAGAATCTTCTTTATCGCAGCCTTCCTGCAATAATTTGTTGTAGACATACTTTACCACATCCGGGTCATCGGGCTTTTCGTCATACATCGGCTCTAACTTTGTCTTGAAATAAGTGCAATCAAATATGTCACTTTCTATCTCAGCAAACTTAGCCAGCATCCTCGCTTTGGAGGACTCATAATATGCTTTGTATTGTTCATTATTCTCGATTCCATAATCGGCAGCTTCTACAAGTATTTCATGAATTCTTCTGGCTTCTTCAGCAGACATCTTATCTTGCTGATACTGATAAACGACAATGTTAGCTACGGGTTCGAAAACGATATACTCCACATCGTTCCCGGATTTCTCGAGAGCTTGTAAAAAGGCCTCCAGATTCGGTTCATAAGGTGAGTTAAATTCATAGAACATATCAAACCCTTTGCGACCCAGCAGCTGTCCTGCTCGTTTTTTAAGACAATCCGCATCACAATTTGGCAAGGTGATTGCTCCTGCTTCGAAACAAGCTGCAGCCTGGTCGTAAAGCTCAAGGATTTTAGCAATCTTCTCCTTTTTTTCTTCATCTGATGCAGTTTTGATCTGCTCCTTATAAATCTTTATTCCATCCGTATAATGGAAATCACGACCGCCATCAGCGGCCGGTGCCATCCCATATGCTTTCTGCCATTCTGTATAGGCTAAAGCAAAATCGCCCATTTTTAATGCTGATCGATAATTGCTATGTGCATTCTCCGCCTGTTCTTTCTGGGGCGAACTATTCCAGTTTTCGCATTGAGCCAAAGCCTCAAATGACCCAACTGCAAAAATCAAAACATATAAGATCATTCTTAAAATCATGTCAGTCAAATTTTCTTTTTAGAAACCATAAATTATTGTTCAGGGTAACACCTACACTAACACCAAGAATGCTTTCCTTAATGGGTATATT
>JABDLW010000819.1 GCA_013001805.1 Saprospiraceae bacterium
GCGATTTGTACCTGGCAGTTGATACTGTCAAATACGACGAAATAAATCAATGAAAATATGGGGAAAGTCCACGATAGCTTTAATCTTGAATTAATTAGAGGGCGCAAATTGATTTGATTTTGTTGCAGGTTACAAGAGTCGACAAATCTTTTATCCCATCCTTAAAGATTTCCCAAAAAAGGTTTACTACACTGCGAATATACATTGAAGTGCCCAATATTAAGATTTTTCACTTCTATACTCCTGCCAACGAAAACATAGTTTCTGACATAACTCAGGTTGGCCCAGTCAGTATGGCAAGTGAAGATGGATTGAAATAACTAAATATCTCTATTTTTACCTACAGAGCTGCCTTTCAATTTCATGTAAGTCCGATGATCGTTATCCGGGGGGACCGAATGGGGATAGAAAGAATGATGCCGCTGAATTATTGAAACTGTGGTAAGGGCCTGAGAACTAACTGAGTATTAAAATTTATTAACTTGAAATCTGAAACAAAGAAAAACTTATGAGTACAAGTGAAGCTGCAGTAGTGGAAGCCCAGATGCTGATTAGAAGACCCGTTTCTACTGTCTTCGAAGCATTCATCGATCCGGACATCACCACCAATTTTTGGTTTACAAAATCCAGTGGAAAATTGGAATTGGGAAAGACAGTGACCTGGCATTGGGAAATGTATGGCGTTTCGGGAGAAGTGAAGGTGCAAGAACTGATTCCTGACGAAAAAATATCCATCAACTGGGGAGAGCCGGCAACTACGGTTGACTTTTTATTTAAGGCCCTGCGTGAAGACATGACCTACGTCACCATTAATCACTACGGATTTCAAGTATCCGGCGACGCCTTGATTAAAGAAATCAAAGACAATACGAGCGGCTTTACTACGGTCCTGGATGGGCTGAAGGCCTATTTAGAGCATGGTATAAAACTCAATCTAATTGCCGATAAATACCCTGCCGAAGTGATGCAACACCCAAAGTAGTAATATGACATCACGAAGGTGAAATTGATATACGGCATCATTTTCATACAATTGCATGTGGATCGGTCCTGCAGGGTGTCGATCTCCAGCCCTATGGAGGAGTATTGATAGCAAGAGTATAAGGCAAAGGAAAAACAAAGATAAGCCCAAGGGGAAGCTCGATCGGCGCCGTTTCCTCCGCATTACTGATTTGTTGAATTATATCACCCGATGCCGCAGAAGATATCGCTTCTGATAGGTTACTAAATGTCAGCATGGAAGATAAGTTCTGATAGGTTTGACGGGAATAGAAACCCCTGATTTCGCCACCAGGATTTGTAGTTGTGTGAATGTTAAAATAGGCACGGCCATCGTTGAGTGCTGTTTTTAGGGCGCTAAAAGCTGATTCTGCAGTACCTCCATTTGCTATTAAGTAAGAGCCATTGTAACTGGATGCCTGGGTCATATCATAAGTCATATCATAAGATCCGCTGGTTACTCCTATTGGGAAACCGGGAAAAGATGGTGTTGATGTAGCAACACCAGCGGTGCCGGTGCCTGGTACAGCGGTGGCCGCATGTATGTGAGCCGCCGTTGTCGTTCCATTTAACCCGCTAAATGTGGCCTGCACTCGCATTGTGTTGCTTGCAATAGTGACCGTAGCGGTACCGATACCAGGAGAGTTGTTTGGGGGTTCTACATTTGTACCGGAAAGATTCTTTACCTTGTAGATCTGTGCGCCGACACCAAAAGTGCCCACAAATAGGAACAGGGAAAGTAAAACACTTTTCATCAAACTTACTATTAAAGGGATTTGACAAAAGATTTTCATGATAATACCCAGGAACTTGCTAAATCCAAATGTAGTTGATTTCCAGATGCAGCATCAAGATTTTTTCTGCTTTAGCTTCCAGATGCATCATGGGCCAGTCAATCCATTCACCTCTGCCACATACACTTAAGATACGGCAATGATGAAAAGGAAAAGTTGAAAGTTTAAGCCTGTGGCTGGAGGATAAGAGATCACCAGCAAATAACTATTCCAAAAAAAGAAAGCAAAAGCGAAAATATTGAAGACTTTGAAAAAAGATAAAAAGGAGATCGAAAGTATTTGCCCGGCAAATCAAAAAGAGTGGCGTGAGTGGCTCGAATTAAACCATTCCAAAAAGGAATCGGTTTGGCTCATAATCCACAAAAAAGATACTCTGTCAGCTAACATTTCATGGAGCCAGGCAGTGGACATAGCACTTTGTTTTGGCTGGATTGACAGTATCAAAAGAACTATAGATTCAGAGAAGTACAAACAGTTCTTCGGAAGACGAAAAGTAGTAAGTACCTGGTCAAAAATAAATAAACAAAAAATTAAAACATTAATTGAATCTGGCCAAATGACGGATACCGGATTTAGAAGCATTGAAGAGGCAAAAGCAAACGGTTCCTGGTCAATCCTGGATGAAGTAGAAGCGCTTATAATTCCTGATGATTTGCAGCGGGAGTTCTCTAAGTACCCGGACTCAATGGACTATTTTTTAGCACTAAGCAATGTAACCAAAAAACGCTTATTGCAATGGGTAGTTCTCGCTAAAAGGACAGAAACAAGACATTACCGAATTGCAGAAATAGCAGAAAATGCTGGTCAAAAAATAAAACCAAAGCAATTTCGATAAGCATATATCGATTGGCAAGTAAGGCCTGACTAGTTTATTCGCATATCCATTAGGAACGTCCTCTACTCAGATGCCAAATGAGTGCCAGTTAATGTACAGAAGGTCAAATTCATCTTTATATAGGTTCGAATCCGATTTAAATGCTTGATTGACCAAATGAAAGAAAAAACAAAATCTTTCAACGACACCTAATTTAATTCCATATCACTGGGATTCATACCAAATCGCTCTTTAAATGCTGTGGTAAAATAAGATGCACTTTCGATACCCACCTCATACCTTACTTCGTTTATAGTGCCAAATTTCCTTTCTTTGATCAACCGATAGGCCTTTTGGAGTCGCAATTCCAAAATGAACTCGACCGAGGACAAACCCGTCAATTTCTTTAAAACCCTGCCTAGTTGCCGGGAACTATAGTTAATTTTTTGAGCAAGATCACTCACTTTAAAGCTCGAATCATCTAAATGGTCCTCAACAATTTTTATTGCCTTCTCCAGGAAATGCTGTTCATACGTGATATTATTATCAGCCAATTCCGACCTGTTAAACTTATTCTTAATCAGATTGTATATTCTTGCCTTCAACTCAGCGGGGCTAAAAGGCTTGGTTAAGTAATCATCAATGCCTAACTGAAAGCCCTGCAATTTATCTTCTTCAAGGTCTCGGGCAGAAAGCATGATAAAGGGTGTGTTTTTAAACCTCGGATTTTGATTAATTTGCCGTCGAAACTCGAATCAATCCATTTCCGGCATCATAATATCAGAACTAATTAAATCATAGGCACTCTTTTGTAGTAAGTCCATGGCTTGCCTTCCATTATAAGCAACCGTACACTCATAGGCTTCTGATAGCAGACTCTTGAGATATTTGGCCATCTGAAGATCATCTTCTACAATCAATACCCGTGGATTTCTGCTAAAGGTCAGTCTTGGTTCCACAGGAGAAGTCGGAGGCTGCGATGCCTGTTCAACTTTTCGTATCGAATCCTTATCTAAAACCAACACTGGTATCTCAACTCTGAACGTACTGCCATTCTTGCCATCACTTACCACACTCACCATGCCATCTAACAACTGGACGAGTTCTTTTGTCAGGGCCAATCCAATACCGGTTCCCGAAACCTGAATATTTCCCGCTGCCTGGAAATACCGGTCAAAAATATGCGCTTGATCTTCTTTCGAGATACCTGGGCCCTGATCAGAAATGCTAAAGTTTAAAATGCCCTTCTTAAGCTCCTCATATTGCAAATGAATACTCACCTGACCATCAGACTTGCAATACTTAATTGCATTACTGACCAGGTTATTAATGATCTTTTCCAGCTTATTAAAATCGGTTTGTACTGACAGATTTTCCCACTCATTTTCGCTGATATTGTCTATGAGTTCGATCTGTTGGCTGCCTGCCAATGATCTAAAGGCATGGAATACCCGGCGAATAAATGTCAGGATTTTTACTTCAGACATTTCGACTTCCATTTTACCAGCATCTAGTTTAGACAGATCTAATATTTCATTAACGAGCCCAGTCAGTCGTCTACTATTATGCAGTGCCATCTCCACTTCGCTTTTCAATTGAATATTTTTTATTTGATGAAGGGCTTGTTCCAGGGGACCGATGATCATCGTCAATGGCGTTCTTAATTCATGTGAGACATTATTGAAGAGATCGGTTTTCGCCTGCGCCAAATTTTCCATATCCTTTGCTCGCTGCTGCTCAATATAAAGGGCCAGTTCTGTCTCTTTTCTTTGCCGCTTTTGCCGATTTATCAGATACTGACCGAGCAATACCAAACCCACCAATACTATTCCCGTCGTGATCAATATGATTCTTCGATTGTTCTTTTCTTCGCTAATAAGAAGGTTTTGTCGAGCAATCTCGGCTTCCTTTTTCTCTGCCTCATATTTGGCATTTGCTTCCGCCACTTTGTCCTCAAGGTTTTGATAGTATCGCTCTTTAACCAATGTGTATGAAGAGTCCAATAATTTATAGGCCTCCTGCGTTTGCCCCTGGTGATTTCTGATTTTTGCGAGTTCTCTCAAATTTTTCTCGTGAAGGTGTGCATAGGTATGGGTTTCCGTGGTTTGGAGTAGCTGTTCGTAATAGGCAGCTGCAGAATCCAGGTTGACATCCGCATAT
>JABDLW010000849.1 GCA_013001805.1 Saprospiraceae bacterium
TTCACGGTGCCAAAGGTCTGGAGGCTCAGGTGGTTTTTATTATTGGACTTACTACTGGCTTTGGGGGATTTCCTGATGTCTGGATGGGCGATCGGGTCTATCAATTAGTGCGGCCTACAAAGTATGATATTCTGATGGAGGAGGAGCGGCGACTGTTTTATGTAGCCATAACCAGAGCGAAGGAACGACTTTACCTCATTACCGAATTAGGTGCTGAAAGTTCATTTATTAGTGAAATACCTGAAAACTATAAAGTCCAGTATTCACCATCCATAAATTTGGATATGAAGTATACCGTAAATTGCGAAAGCTGTGGAGTTCGACTCGAAAAATATTTTAAATACTGTCCCAATTGTGGCATTGAAACCTGAGATGGAATGTCTGCTATCCAAACCCGGATATATTCCCGGCAACTATTCCGCCCTTAAATCGTTTCCATTCTCGATCAAGAGTACTACAATCTGTATAAAGTTGGCAAAAATCATACTTTCATCCTTCCTTAATTATATTCAGGTGCCGAACTTCGATATTCCTTTGGACTTACACCATGTAATGCCTTGAAGCATTTGGCGAAATACGATAAATTGCTAAAACCTACTCCGTATGCGGTCTGCGTGGCACTTTCACCAGTGCTGAGAATTTGAGCGGCCCTTTTTAGCCGGAAGTTGCGCAGAAATTCTCCCGGAGCCTGGTTGGTGATGGCCTTCAACTTCCGATGCAACTGAGTCTTACTCATGCCCAATTCTTTTTGCATCTGAGGCACTCCAAATGCCGATTGACTGTGCCTGGCTTCCAGAAGATCCAGCACTTTTTGTAAAAATTCCTGATCAAGCGTCGGCCAGTTTATCTCCTTCGGACTCAGGTGGTCAATGGTAGAAAAAATCTTCCTTAATTTATGGCGTTCACTTATTAAGTTTTTAACCCGAATTTGTAATTCCTGGGCATTAAAAGGCTTGGTTAAATAAGAATCGGCACCCGTCTCCAATCCGGTCAATCTATTTTCCAGTCCCGCTTTTGCAGTTAAGATAATCACCGGTATATGAGAAGTACGTTCATCTGTTTTTAATATTTTACATAGTTGCAAGCCGTCCATTTCGGGCATCATAAGATCGGTCACCACCAAATCAGGAATTAATTTTGTCGCCTTTTCTAGTCCTTCTTGTCCGGTTTTAGCCAGGTTGATCGAGTAATCTCCAGCAAGTATCTCGGCCACATACGTGCGCATATCGGGATTATCCTCCACCAACAGCACAGATATTTTATTTGCGGTGTTTTCAGCTGTCTTTTCTTTTGCCTTTGCTATGGCGGCTAGTGGTAACTTCTGATCAAGTTCCTGAAGAAGCCGTTCCTTTTTTGTGGTAGGAGCTTTGATTTCTTTCAGTGGGAGTATGATATAGAAGTTAGTTCCTTTATTTGGTTCACTTTCCACATGGATGTTTCCTTCGAGAAGTTCCACGAGTTCTTTCACCAGGGCCAGGCCGATACCGCTGCCCTCCTGATTCTTTGTATGGCTATCATCAACCTGGTAAAAACGCCCGAAGACCTTTTCAAGCTGGTGTGCCGGAATACCCACTCCTGTATCTCTCACCGTGATATGCAAAGTGTCATCAACAAAAAGAGTCTCAATGGTTATCGATCCTTGATGCTGAGTAAATTTGAAAGCATTACTAAGCAGATTATATACGATTTTTTCAATTTTGTCCCGGTCAAATGCTGCCCAGAGATTCCTCCCCGGAATTTTCATTCGATAATCAAGATTTCTCTCGGCCGCCAGCGAACTAAAGGAAGAGGCAACCATCCGTATCCAGTGGAATACATTGCCTTCGGTCGCATTTATTTTGAGACTGCCGGCATCCAGCTTGGATAGATCCAGAAGTTGGTTAACCAGGCGCAACAAACGGTCTGTATTGCGTTGCATCATTTGAAAATGTGCGGTACTGAGCCTACTATTCGGGAATCGCTCCATCTGATCCAAGGGACCTTTGATTAATGTGAGTGGTGTGCGAAATTCATGGGAAATATTAGCAAATAACCGTGACTTTAGCTGGTCCATTTCCTGCAGCTGTTCGGTTTGCAGAGCTAACTTTTGCTTCTGCTTTTCTAGTTGTTGGTTTTGTACCTGCAATTCCGAAGTTCGGGCTAACACCACCTGTTGCAGGACTTGCTTCTCCCTTTTTAGCTGATTTGAGCGCCAACGAACGATCGCACCGGTACCAAAAATGCCAGCCAGAATATAAAGGATGTAAGCCCACCAACTTCGGTGCCAGGGCGGAGATATCCTAAATGAGAATGAAGCCTCAGAAGCTGGTTGACCAAACATATTCTTGGCACGCACGCGAAAAGTATAGTCGCCTTCGGGCAGGTTGGAAAAGTCCTTTGTGTTTTCAGTTCTCCATATCGACCAGGTGTCCTCATGACCTTCCAAAAGTGTCTGAAATTGAATTGCTCTGCCTTGAGTGAATAGCGGGCAGGTGTATTGAAATCTGAAACGGTTATTCTTAAATGGAAGGGTAGATATTTGATTTACTGCATTATGGCTGGCACGAATAATCGAATCCCGGTAGGTGACAGATCTAATGATTGTGTGGAAATCTACTTTGGATTTTGGGGAAATATTTAGATTATGGCGAAAGACCTTTTTTTTACCAACTCGCCACATAATGTTATTTTCCGGATCATAGAACTGATTTTTTCCAGCCAGATCAAAAATGCGATTCTCGCGAAGATTGTGCACCAGGTATTTTCCATGATCTTTTTTCCATCCCACAAAAGTACCTTCCGTATCCGGTGATCCATATTGATCAAACCAGATATTACCTACCTGATCAATATAGCGAACTTTGATTTCCTCCCTTTCCAAAGCTAATTGGTTTCTTAACGTAGTATCACGCCTAAAAATCATACTGGTTCGATCCAATATATACATGTTGTCCCCATAGATCTCGCGGAAATACAATTGTTCATCCAGGCTAAACAACCGGCCCACGGCATTAGGAAGTCCTTGCTCCGTAGAAAATACCTCCACAGTGGGATGTGTTAAGGGTGTCGTAGTTCCTGGAATATAAAATACTACCTTATAGATCTTATTCAGATCTGTTTCAAGCCATAGCTCACCATTTGGAAGTTCCACAATTCCAAAAATATTACCGGTTAACCCGCCAATTGGTCCCTCGTCCTTAAATAGGTTACCATCATAAAAAAATGACCTTAATCCATTATGGTGGCCAGAGAATATTCTTCGCTTATCGATCGATGAACGGCATAGTGAATTTGCTACGAAATTTGAAGTTAGTTTTTTTACTGTTTTTCCCTCAAGTGAGAAGATGCCCAAATGTGTCGTAAATAATAGTAGATTCTGAAAAGACAACATGTCGTCCACAAAATCTTTTGTCTCAAAGACTGGTTCGACTCTGGGTCCCCGGCCAATTGTACCAGGAATGAATTGGCTGATACCATACTCTGTCGAGATGTACAGCGTACCCTGATGCTTGATTACTTTGGATACCACTCCATCCAAAAGTGATTTTTGATCCAGCACAGAAAAACGGGAGGGATATTCAATTTTACTTATTCCATAATCCATTCCCGCCCACAACATACCACCACTGTCCTGAAACAATGAAAAGATCTTCTGCGATGGAAGTACCCGGTTGTTATTTAAAATGACAAGCTGTCGTCCCCGGCTATCCAGGATTACAATACCACCATACCTCGTTGCCAGGGCATAGGATGAATCGGTTAGTAAAATGCCTCCCTTCAATTTTTGATTTTTAAGATAGGTATTGACCTGGGTAGGCCAGGGCTCTAAATCGACGCCATTAAATTCAAAAAAATCTCCATTGTTGGTGCCAATTAAATAGGTGTTATCAGATCGGGGAAGAAAAAGAGTAATGTAGTCTCCATGCCGCTTGTAGTCGACAAATTTCGAAGTCGTGTCCTCAGTAAGAGCAACTATGCCCAGTTCTGCCAGTGAGATATAAATTTTGCCCTTAACCAGAAAAATATCTGCAATTTTAGATGCAAAATTTTGCACTTTAATGGTATCTCCGGAATAAATAAATAACGATTGGGAATTGTGGAAATATACGTGATGAGATGTGCTGATTATTTTTCTGACGGTACCCAGCCTCGTCTCAACGGGCAGCAGTCGACGGATTGACTGAAATGACATATTGCCACTGGAGTCTGCGCTCAGGTAACCTACTTCTTCGGTTCCGCCGACATAGACCCTCTGATCTTTGCCACAATCGATGGCATAGGTATTGCCGAAATTTGATAGTGGAATTAACTGCCAGTTAGCACCATCAAAGACGAGTGCACCGTCCAGGTTGGCAAAATATAAGATGCCCAGACTGTCCTGGCAGATCGCAAAATTTTGGTCGAAAGCCAGATAATCGTCGGGCTCATACGTCGATATCAGGGGGTAACCTGTTTCGCTAAGATGGGCTGGGAGGGGAGGAAACTGAGGTTGAGCTAATGGTTCAATCGGGAGAAAAATCAGGGATATCGAGGTCATCAAGAAGTTGATAACCATTGCGGAATTTTTTAAGCGCCTGGGCTTCGTTACCCCCGATAAACATAAGAAGAACAATATAAACCGATTAAATTGATCGCATTGATGAATTAAGATACCTTCTTTCCACGGAAGAATCAAGATCAAAAATGCCGATAAAATGTGATAATGGGTGACAGGTGAGTTCCAAAATGTGCAGCAATATGACCATTTGCGTGATAATAGAGGGTAATCTAGATCGGACCATGCAATATCGAAACTTCAGGTATGGCAGACATTTTATCGAGTTCGGAACCATTGAATTGACCCTGTGGCTGCCTGTTTGTGGGTACCCCAAAATTGTCGATTATGATTAATCACGATTGCCTTAATGTGGCACATCGCCGGTATTGCATGGATCCTACGACGATGTGCGCCACTTCACCGCTATAGAGTATGCGGGAGTGCCCGTGCTATAATGTGGTTCCGTCTGCCATTCCATCATGCATGAGCGCCAGGCTATTTCTTAGTTCTTTCAATTTGATGGCAATTCAAACTACGGATCACCTTAACTACTACTGACTAAAATTCTATCTTCGGCGCCTAAATGATCAAGAAGTGAAGCGAATATCCACGGAGGTCTGGTACATTGTGCTTTCTTTCCTTACGATATATATTGTTTGGGGAGCGACCTATTTATTCGTTTCTTTTGCAGTCAAACAACTCGAACCTTTCTTTTTATCGGGAATCCGTTTTTTCTTAGCCGTATTCATTTTAGTTGGTGTAGGTTTGATTTTCAGGAGATTGAGAACTCCGACAAGAACCCAAATAATCAATGCATTGGGAGTCGGTATTTTCTTTCTGGGTTTTGGTGCATCGGGTGTGGCCTGGGCCTTAAAGACCGTAGACACCGGGTTTGCTGCACTATTGATCTCTGCTGAGCCTTTGGTAGTAGTGCTGATGTTGTGGGTGGTAAACCGGAAACCACCATCCGGACTGTCCTTCCTGGGCATTGCCATGGGTATGACGGGTATCTATCTTCTGGTGAGTCAGAAATCTATTGTTGTGAGTTCGGAGCATTGGATGGGTATTCTGGCCATCATAGGAAGTATGCTATGTTGGGGTGCCGGTTCAATTTATATCAATCGATCGGATATGCCGAAAAGCCAATACCTAAATAGTTCCTTACAAATGATTTCCGGAGGTATTATAGCCCTGCTGATTAGTTTGCTCTTTGAAGGAAGACCAATTTCGCCATTATCCTGGCATCCCAAGACGATTATGTCGGTAGCATTTTTGGTAGTGTTTGGTAGTGCATTGGCCTTCTCCGCCTTTAACTATCTGTTGACAAAAGTATCACCGGAAAAAGTGGCGACAGGTACCTATGTAAATCCTTTGGTTGCCTTATTTCTTGGTTGGTTATTTAATGAGGAAATCATCACTATGCAGTCTTTAATCGCTGCCGGAGTTATGCTGACGGGAGTATATTTCATTAATATCGCCAAGAGCAAAACCGTAACTGCGCATTAAAATACCAAGGTGCGAAGAGCGTACCTGGTGACTGACTCGTGATATCTCTAATTATTGGGTGTTTCCCATAGAGGCATACAGGTTGCAAAGTGATTATAGCGGATTAAATAGTCATAACGTCCTCAGTGACCTAGTGAGAGACCGTTTCCTGATAAATCTAAATTATTGGGGTGTTTCGCCCGGAGGCACAAAGTTTCGCAAAGCGATTATAGCAGATTGAAATGATCTTAGCATGCTCAGTGACTTAGTGTGCGACCGTTTCGTGATAAAATCCAAAATTTGGGTGTTTCCCGCGGAGTCACAAAGTCCACAAAGTGATTAGAGCAGATTAAATAATCTTAGTGTAAGTAAATGATTTCATTGGAAATGTAGGATCCTGTGATTCTTTTATTTCAAAATATATTTGCTAGCAGTGTTTTGTTAATGTGCACATAATCAGTAATCTATACGACAACAAACGACAACAAATGGTTTTAATTACTTACAAACGAAAGTAAACGCTTAATAACCGAATACCAGTTTCTTCTCTTGCAACTTTGTTACGGCATCAATTATAGTGGTGCATCGAAAACATTTTATTATTCATTAAAAACTTTTAATCATGAGAAATCTAGTAAACAGAGTTCAACTTATTGGTCATTTGGGAAGGGATGTTGAAGCCGTTGACCTGGGTGCCGGAAAGCGCCTGGCAAAGACCACTATCGCCACCAACAGTGCGTATATGAATCAACAGGGTGAGAAGATTGAAAATACGGAGTGGCACAATCTCTTAGCCTGGGGTAAAACTGCAGAACTTATGACGGCTTTGGGCACCAAAGGAGCTAAGATGGCCATTGTGGGCAAATTGAGTAGCCGCAGTTACGATGACAAAAATGGTGTCAAAAAATACATCACCGAAATTATCGTGGACGAATTCATGGTCATGAACCAGAAAACTCAGAAACCGGCTTGATTAAAGTCTGTACTAACGGGCGTGATGGAATATTCTGTCACGCCTTTATGCTAATTATTAAAAATAAGTATCATGACGAAACCCAGTAAAGATAATTATTATCACTACAATAGTCACTTGCAGCCTTATGCGAAGAAGTTAAGAAAGAGAATGACCAAATCTGAAGCATGCCTCTGGAAATTTGCATTGCGCGCTAGAAAAATGCGAGGATTTCAATTCAGAAGGCAAAGGCCTGTACTTGGTTATATCGCCGATTTCATGTGTAAGGAATTATTACTAATCATTGAAGTTGATGGTGGTTCACATCAGAATCATGAGGCACAGGTTCGTGATATGCAAAGAGACTCTGTCCTTAAGAATGCCGGTTTCACCACATTGAGATTTTCCTCTTCAGAAGTCCTAAATCAAATGGACGTTGTAGTTTCCGAAATCGC
>JABDLW010000850.1 GCA_013001805.1 Saprospiraceae bacterium
GTGTCACTCTGCTGATTCTCCATAATGTTCAGTTCCATCAATGTCTTTTCACTGACAATCACGCGGCACCCGAATATTTTTGTCAAGCCCTCCATGCGGGAAGCGGTGTTCACAGCGTCCGAGATAACGGTGGAATCATAACGCTGCTCATCGCCAATGACCCCGAGCATCAGTTGCCCCGTGTTCAGGCCGATGCCGACCTGAATGGCAGGCCGGTTGTGAGCAAAACGTTTTCGGTTGTAACGTTCGAGAGCCTGTTGCATTTCAATGGCGGCTTTCACCGCGAGGTCGTGGTTGTCTTTGAACAAGGCCATGATGCCATCGCCGAAATACTGGCAAATAAAACCACCATGCTCCTGTATGATCGGACCCATCCGACTCAAATAGGCGTTGATGAATTTAAAATTATCTTCTGGAGTCATGCTCTCCGAAAGACTGGTATAATCACGGATATCCGCGAAAAGGACGGTCATGGTTGCCTGGGTTTGGTCACCCAGTTTTAATTCTTTGAGAGTGTCCTTGTTGAGTATTTGCACAAAGTCACTGGGTACAAAGCGGGTGGTGGCGATATTTAGTTCTCTCAGTTCCCGGTTCAGGTATTGCTCCCGTTCGAGCTGTTCTTGCTTCTCCATTATTTTATGGCGAAGCCGCATGATGTACCCACCGATGGCGGCCACTGCCAATATCGTATACAGGCCATAAGCCCACCAGGTAAACCACCACGGAGGACGGATTGTAAAGGCATATTCAAAGGGTTCGCTCCAGACTCCAGCCTCACCAATCGCTTTGACTTTAAAAGTAAAGGTGCCGTGAGGTAGATTGCGGTAATCAGCTTTGGCTTCAATACTTGGTTCACTCCAATATTTTTCCACCCCATCCATTTGATAACTGTATTTAATTTTATGCGGAGCAGTCCAGTCGATCGCGGAAAAATGGAACGTGAGGTGGTTTAAATCGTAGGGCAAATTCAGATTTTCTGGATAATTGTGGAAAGCAACTATGGAGTCAAAAGATTGACTTGCGGCTTCGCCAAAATCAATGGTACTTTTATAGTCATTGTTACCAAGGTTTCTATAATCCAAAAATTGTCCTTGAATATCAATATGGGAGGGGCTTAGATGCACAGGGGCATCTATGGGCAGTTGGAAGGTGTTAAGATCGAGCTGGGTTATACCATATACGGAACCCCACCAAAGTCTGTTTTTATTATCTAAATAAGAAGTACCATTATAAGAAGATCGTGTCCCATCCTCTAGTTGATATTGTAGCCACGGAGCATCAAGCTGCCCAAAAAAGTCTAACCCTTTTTTCAGAACAGCGATGCCATCATTGGCACCACCTACCCAAATATTTTGACTTTTATCAATTATTAGTGATGATATCCTTGTATTTGGCAATCCATGCCCAATCGTTAATCGAGGCAGCTCTTTTTTAATTTCATTTCCATTTTGCTTTACCTGCGTAAAAACAGCATTAGTTCCAAACCACACACTTTCTGGGTTACTTTCCACTAAAAAATCCACCCATTCTTTATCAGTGGGATCAATATTATAGCAATAAACAAGTTCATCGTTTGCCGCATCAAATTTTGCCACCAAACCCCGCCCACCAAACCAAAGATTATGCTGACTATCTTCCATGATACTGCCTCCGCCAATGCCATCGCTTTCATTTCCTATAAAATGTGTTATTTGCCCATTATCAGGATTTATCCTTGTAATACCACCTTGCTTACCACAGGCAGCCCAGATTTGTCCCTTGCTATCCTCATGTAAATCCCAAACAAAATAGTGACTAAGTCCTTGCCGCATAGTATAATTTGTAAAGGCCTTTCCATCAAAACGACATATACCGTTATCTCGAGTGGCAAACCACAAATTGCCTTTTTTATCTTCTAAAATGGAATTTATAATATTCTGCAATAGACCTTCTTTTTCTGAATAGTGCGTAAAATATTCCCCATCATATTTTATTACACCACCCAAATAGGTGCCTATCCAAATATTTCCCTGACCATCTTCAATTTCTGGAAATGCCCAATTTTTACTTAAGCCTTGTTTTTCCGTAAAGTGTCTAAAACTACTTGGTTGAAATCGGTTCACACCGCCCCCATTAGTGCCTACCCAAATATTATCTTTGCGATCAATCATGATGCAAAGAGCAGTTTGAAAACTTAGTCCTTCATCAGGTGTGAAGTGGGTAAATATTTTTCCGTCGTATCTATTTAAACTGCCATCATAAGTAGCCAGCCAAATATTTCCTGATTTATCTTTGGCCATCCCTGCCATTCGATTACCACTTAAACCTTCTTCTTTGGTAAAATTGGAAAAACTTCCATTATCACCCTCCTTGGCTTGGTAACGGCTTACACCCTGTCCTTTGGTTCCCTCTCCGCCACTACCAAACCAAAGTTGCCCATCATCATCTTCCAAAATATCAACGATGTAGTTGTGAATCAGCCCTTCTTTTTCGGTAAAATGAGTAATCTGTCGCCCATCATAGCGCAATACGCCGCTCCCCTGTGTTGCCCACCAAATATTTCCATTGCTATCTTCTTCTATATCAACAATTCTGTTATCTGAGTAGAATGCTTGCTCTTTTCTGCCATCATTACTAAGTTGCTGCTGCTCATCAAAAATGGTGAATTGCTCCCCATCATAAGAATAGACACTTTTAGTACCGTTGGCAAACCAAATGTTCCCCCTGCTATCTTCCAGGGGTGCTCTACAGTCATTGGACTCCAATCCAGATTCTTTATTAAAGTGAACCACATTGACCCCGTCATAGAAACAAATACCTGTTGCCCCAGCAAACCAAATATTCCCCTTGCTATCTTCCATTATATTCACGGCATCGTTTAAAAAGCCTTCCTTTTCAGAATAGACAAACCAATTTATCCCATCATATCGGGCAATATATCCCCCACTGGCAAACCATAAATGCCCGCGACGATCTTCCAGCATACACTTGACAGTAGAATAGATACCTTGTTCCGCTGATAAAAATTGAATATTGTAAATGGCTGCATCTTTAGTGCGAAAAGCCTTAATGGGTTTGGGCTTAGGTTGCAAAGCTGGCACTATACTGCCTTGGGCAGGCATCTTTAAAGGGAAAGGGACATCTTTTCCTAGGGTCACAGCCATTAAATCTTTTGGGATCTGAATGAATTCAGGCGTACCTGCGGGATGCTCATTCGGATGGGCAGCCACCACTTTGGGTTGGCCTTTTAGTGGCACTACCTCTGGTGGCAAAATAATGTCGGGATCAATGTATTTGGCTACAATGGATGGGGGCATTTCTACCGTATCCTGGTTGAGTCTCGTCTTGATTTCGATTGGAATTCCAGCTGTTTGTTTAGGCGGTTGCATGCAGGAGGCGAATAGGCTTAAAGTCAATAAACAGGATAAAATTCCTTCGGTCGGGGCATCAAAAAGTTGATTTCTAAAAGATGACAAATATGATTTACTTTTTGTTTTCACTTATCTTTTTTTTGAAACTCCCACGTCAATATTGTTTATCCTGTTGACATATACATTGCCTTCATCAAGAATTCAAGAATTGAAGTATTCTCTTAAAGATAGGGATTTAATTAGGTGGAGAAAGAGGGCGGAAACAATGAGAAATGAAATGCAACAATGTTGTATGGAATAGCAATTTGAGCTGAGCCTTGATGATGAAGTATTCGTGACGTTCGTCAATGACCACGCGGTATCAAACATTTCTCAATATCCTTCATTCTGCAATAGAGCACCATTCACATCCAACTCCCGTTGCGGTATGGGATAGATCATCTGGGGATCATCAAAGGGAATACCACCAAAGAATCTCCGAGTTCGCTTGATATCCCGAAATTGGTGTCCCTCAAAAATCAATTCGAGGTAACGCTCTTCTAATATCACATCCAGATCAACGTCAGACAGCGAAAGAAGCCCTGCACGACGGCGAATGACATTCACGTCTTCCAACGCACCTGCCGGATCACCAGTCCGAAATCGAGCTTCTGCCCGGGTGAGGTACATTTCTGCTAAACGGATGGTGGTAATGTTGCCGTCTTTGGTGGCATTTACTCGCCATTTGCTGGTACGCCTGGTATTGGTTTGTAGGTCATTGTAAAAAAGTTTTGCACGCAAGTCGCCCGTATCATATTTGGTGAGATGTTCGTCTGTGACACCAATGAAGGCATTGCCTCCTTCCAGTTCTCCAGAGTAAAAATTGCTGACCGGGTTGAAATCCTGAGGTGTGATTTGAATGGTAAAAATATCCTCAACAGAGTTATCCGATTGGTTAAAAACCTGACTTAAATCATCGAGCAACTCATACCTACCCGAGGTAATGACTCGAGCAGCCTCTGCACTTGCAGATTCAAATTTTTCCTGCATCAAATATACCCTTGACAGCAGCGCACTGGCGGTGTAGGTATTGGCAAATACTCCATTTTGCTCAGGAAGGTTTGCTTTCGCAAATATTAAATCAGCAATTATAAACTCATATACCTCGGCCACATTGTTTCGTGGAACTTCAGGGTTATCTAAACTTTCTTCCGCAGGAATACTGACGATGGGTACGCCCAAACTGCTTTCCGGGTTACCAGCTGTCCAGGGCTTTGCATACATATTGATCAGGTCAAAGTAAACCAGTGCACGAATAAACCGCAATTCGGCAGCCACTGCATCTCGGTCAGTCTCGGCGACGACTCCCACAGCATCCAAAACGGTGTTTGCCTGATTGATAATCCGATACGAGTATATCCAGAAATTTTCCACATTATTATTGCTAACCGCAATATTTTTATTCAACAACTCAGTGAGGGGAACAATAAAACTGGTCCAGATCAGGTCTTCGGTATCGGCGAGTAATTCGGAATTCAAGATTACATGCTCTGAACTCAACAGAATGTCGTACGTGCCGATGAGTGCTGTCCTGACCCCTTGTTCATCTGATAGGGCTACGTTTGTTGAAATAGCCTGCTGAGGTTCGATGTCAAGGTAGTCATCGCAAGCTGAAAAGAGGAAGAGAAAGGAGCAAATAAGGATTATTTCTTTCATTTTGGTCTGAGTTTAAAATCCTGCTTTAATGCCAAACAAAAACGTTTTCGCTTGTGGGGGCGTAAAAAAATTCTCGCCGATAATGACGCTCGGGTTTGTCGCAAAATAGTCCTTAATATCTGTGTTCACCTCGGGGTCGCCACTTTGATAATTCGTGAACGTCACTAGGTTATAACCGGTGAAATAAACGGTCATTTGCTGCAGGCCTAATTTTTCTATCCAATTCGGAGGTAATTGATAGCTCAGGCTCAAATTTTTCAAGCGCAGATAAGAAGCATCCTCAATGAAGCGAGAAGAATCGTTCGAACCTTTCAGAAAGCGCAATTGAGGGATGTCTGTCCGATCCCCGGGCTGTTGCCATCGGTTCAGCATGCGAATGTCCTGGTTGTCAAACCAGCCAAAGCCGTCCATTTGGAATTGGCCACCGGCGTTGTAACCTTCATTACCAAACACACCCTGAAAGAGTATCCGTAGCTCCAGCCCTTTCCAGGAAAAAGTATTACCCAAGCTATAGATGAAGTCAGGATTGGGATCGCCAATTACTACGAATTGTGCCTCGGCTAAGGTATTGGTCGTCCCACGGTCGAATTGGCCATTTTCAAGTTCGGTGTTCAGGTAGAAAAGTGCATCGCCGTTGGCTGGGTCAACACCTGCAAATTCGGGGGCAAAAAATACACCGACTGCTTGCCCTTCGATAACCTGGCTGATGCTGACATTGCTGTTGTCGGCCTCAATGGATTGTCCTCCTATGTCGGTGACGGTATTCCTGTTTTTCGAAAAATTAAAATCCGTTTTCCATTTAAAAGCGCCCGTCAGGTTGTGGGAGCTGAGCATAAGCTCGATGCCCTCGTTTTTCATCTTACCAAAATTTTTCAATTGAGTAGCAAACCCAGTAGTGGCAGGGATATTCGTATTTAACAACAGGTCGTTCGTGTTTTTTATATAATAATCCACCTGGCCGGAGATGCGGTCGTCCAGCAAGCCAAAGTCTACTCCGACATCCACCTGCGTGGTTTTTTCCCATTTCAGGTCGGGGTTCGGGATCTGCGTCTGTATAATGCCGGATTGGTCTCCGTAACGTCCACCTTCGAACAATCCGAGAGATGGAAAATGGGTAAGTGGTGAATTGCCAGTCACACCCCAACTAGCACGCAGCTTGAGATAACTAAGGCTGCTTTTGTTTTCAAGAATTGACTCTTCCGACAAAATCCAACCGGCTGAAACGGCCGGAAAAAAGCCATAGCGGTTATCCCTGCCAAAACGAGAATCACCATCTATACGAGAAGAGATGGACAGGAGGTATTTCTTATCGAATTTATAGTTTATCCGGCCAAAATAAGACAGCACACTAAAGTCAGTTTCGTCTTCCCCTCCACTAATAATTTCTCCAGCACTTGATACGTTTTGAAAATCATCGTTGGGAAAATTACGGCCAGAAATACTGAAGCTCTCCTCATGGTGCCCTTCATAACTCATACCCAGAGTGGCCTCCACTTTATGGTCATTATTTTGCAGACCGTAGGTTGCGTAGGTACTTGTGGAATAATGAAGCACATCGGCTAGCCACGTCCGCTTCCAGCCATTGGGTTCGCCTGTGTTGCGGGCCACTTTAGAATTATAATACCGCTCATTGTCGTTGTAAAAATTATCCAGCCCAAAATCGGTGTGCAGGGTAAGATTATCTATGGGCTGCCAATTCAGGTAAGCATTACCCAATGTTCGTAAGTTAGTTGACTGCCAATCCACATTGTCCACGTAATTCAAGGCATGGAAATAAACAGTGTTAGCGAAAATTTCATCGGGATCGTCTGGATCATACAGGGGTTGCACAGGGCTTTGGGCAACGATTCCACTGGGCGCAGCAAAATCCCAATCTACCGGCACTTCTTCGAGTACGGTCCTAGACAGGCTCATATTCATCCCAAAATCCAACCGCTCGTTTATCCGATGAGTTAGATTCATGCGGCCGCTAAGTCGTTCAAAATCGTTTAAAATGATGATGGCCGTCTGGTCTGAATAGCCTGCAGAGACGTAAAAAGTCGTTTTGTCATTTCCGCCCGAAATATTGAATTGCATTTGCTTTTGCCCGCCCTCGGGATTGTACATCAAGTCTTCCCAATTGGTATCGTTTCCATCCCGCCATCCCTCGAGCCGATTGTCTTTCCAATCTTCAGCCGTCAGTCCAAAGAGTGTCCCATCTTCATCAGCCACATTGGCAAATGCTTCGCCCCATAGTTCTAGATATTGTTCTGCGTTCAGCCATTTGCGTTTGATCGTCGGTCTGCTCCAACCGTAATTCATGTCCAGTTCAACGCGGGTGGTATTTGCTTTGCCTTTCCTAGTGGTAATGATGACTACACCGTTTGATCCCCTGGTTCCGTAAATGGCCGCTGCCGAGGCATCCTTTAATATGTCGATGGATTCAATATCATTGAAATTGAGGTCTGCTAAGGGATTCAGTCTGGAATTATTAAAAGCAACCTGATCCTGTGAGTTAATGACCACCCCATCGACCACATACAAAGGTTGTACACTCGCGTTGATTGAGGAAGTACCACGAATACGAACGTCAATATTGAAACCTAACTTGCCACTTTCATTGGTAACAAACACCCCGGCGGCCCGCCCCTGCAAAGTGGATTCGAGGCTGGTGACCGGCATTCCTTCAATGTCCTCTTTATTAATTTTTGAAACATTCCCCGTCATATCGGAGCGCACCTGGGTTCCGTAGCCCACAACCAGAACCTCATCGAGTAGGGTGGCTGAAACGGATAGATGGATCGTTGCATTTTGACATTCTTCAACAGGCATTACCTTTATCTGATAACCGGTATAGGTGAAAACAAGGGTAGCTGCTTCTTCTGGCACCGTTAAAGTAAAAGAGCCATCAAGACCGGAGGTCGTGCCGATTTGTTCGGCCCCATCTACCACGATGCTGGCACCAACCAGAGGGGTATGGTCACCCTGATCCAAAATGATGCCCGCAACAGTCTGCTGGGCCGGCAAGCATAGGTAGAACATACAAAGAAATAGGAGGAGTAGATTTTTCACAGAGGTTGCTTCCAAATGATAGAGGACGTAGTACTAAATATAGTACAAAATGCAACATGAGTGCAAGCACTTAGACAATAGTATAATGGATGCAACAATAGGTAAAGTCATGACAGACCAGCAAAGTCTTCGGGTTCAGAAATATTCTTTGTGATTCTCGGTAGTATTCAAAAGTTCTCTTGGTATGGCCAAACAAATGTCCAATTAGTAGAATGGATTGAGCAGATGTGGTTAGAAAGTGACCACCAGACTCTGAGTCTACGACCTTGAAAGCAGAAAATTCTGCAGGATCCATTCCACTAGATTGGCGAGCAAAAAAAGCTCTTGCTACAATCTTCTGTCGCCTCAAAGTCATCTATCGAAGAAACACATTTTGTGTTACATTTACCCCGCCTTTTAGTGACCTGATGTTCTTTACCCTTTCAACAATGTGAATCTACAAATGAAATATAAAAATTTCCTCTTTTTAGTTGCAAGCGTGATCTTATTATCCTTAGTACAGTCCTGTACCAGGACCCCGGAAATGGTTGTCGAGGCTACCCTCGTTCCCGAGACTTTCAACAAATTGTGCGCAACATGCCACGGTGCGGATCTAAAAGGTGATATCGCTCAGAGCCTGCTTGATGGTTCCTGGCAATTTGGTTCCGGGCGAAGTGACATCATGCGGTCAATAAAATTCGGTCACCCCCACCATGGCATGCCCTCTTGGAGCGCCGTGCTGACAGACGAAGAAATTGATACCCTCGTTGGCTTTTTATTAGCCGAGGAAGAAAGGCTAGGCATTACCAAGCCACCGATTCCAGTAACATTGGAGACCCAAGACTACCTGGTCAACGTCGAGGTGATGGGAGAAGGCTTGGAAACGCCATGGAGCATTGCGTTTATGAGTGTTGATCGCGCACTTATAACGGAAAAGTCAGGGCGCCTGCGGATCATTGAAAATGGAGATCTTCTACCCGACTCAATTTTAGGTATTCCGACCGTACGAGATAATGGTCAGGGAGGATTACTGGACGTAAATGTCGATCCGGATTTTGAGAACAATGGATGGATTTATCTATCATTCAGCCATCCAATCGATAAGAAGGTAGGCGACGAACTTGCCCCTGCCATGACATCTATTGTAAGGGGCCGTCTTGCTGATCACACCTGGCAAGATCAAGAAACACTCTTTGAGGCGCCACATGAAACTTATAAAACAGCGGTGTGGCATTTCGGTAGCCGGATCGTTTTTGATAAAGATGGATACCTCTTTTTCAGTATTGGTGATCGCGGAACGTCGGATGATGCTCAAGACATTAGTAAGCCCAATGGAAAAATCCATCGCCTGCATCGAGACGGCCGAATTCCAGCATCCAATCCATTTTATGGGCAAAAAGATGCCATACAATCTATTTATTCTTTCGGACACCGCAATCCGCAAGGACTAGCGGTGCACCCACAAACAAATCAAGTCTGGGACACAGAGCATGGCCCACTAGGGGGTGATGAGCTTAATCTGATACAACCTGGTCTAAACTACGGCTGGCCAGTCATTTGTTACGGAATCAATTACAACGGTGAGATCATCACTGAACTCACCCGGAAGGAAGGGATGGAACAACCGATTTATTATTGGAAGCCATCTATTGCTGCTTGCGGGGCAGACTTTTATAGTGGAGATCTATTTCCAAAATGGAAAAATCAATTGCTGGTGGGTGCACTAAAATTTGAGGAAGTACAATTACTCGATATCGAAAAAGACCGGGTAATGTACGGCCAAACCATCTTAAAAAATGCGGGCAGAGTCAGAGATGTGACAACTGGCCCGGACGGGGCAATCTATGTGGTGCTCAACAGTCCTGATGTGGTCCTTCGACTCAGTCCAGCTGCCGGGATATAGGCATGTGCAAAATTCAATTTTTTCGAAATAATATTCCGGGGATATACGGGATTGAATCTGCGATCCTATTCATCCAGTATGATCGTGTGGATGAAGTATTTACCGGTAGTCCGATGATTTGAGATGAGTTCTTCTTTGAGCAGATCCAAATGAAATTGAGTAATGGCATGCTCGGCGATCCACGTAATCGCATTGAGAAAGTCTTGAAATTCTTTTCTCATGGCTTTTAAAATTTATGTTTTGAATGTCAAAGTGTTCTCTTTCAAGACGATATAATTATTGGAAGATCGGCCAGAAAGAAGGGAATAATTTTGGCTTTTTAATTGTTATGCAATTTTCCTGCCACTTGTAATAGTGATCCAATTTTGGGATAATTCCACCTTAATCCTCTTTCCTCGAAAAGATCGGGTGACTGCAAAAGTTCTCAGAAGCAAGAAAGGATTATGCGAATTGGAAGTTATTCATGCCTTCCCTGCCTGCAGGCCTATCATATAAAGAATTATGTTTTACACCACTCACCAGATGCAAAAAATTCCGCCATTAAAAATTAACTTCACAGAAAGGTCATAGCGACTGATTTGGTATTAGCCCAAATTAAATAGGCTGAGTCCACATTTTTAATAAGTCAATGAAATGGTGTGAAGAAAGTATCTCGTAAAAGCTTTATCCTAAAAAGTGGCAAACTCACTGCCGCAGCCATTCTGGCTCCTATCACGCTTCAGGCAAAAGCGATGGGTCTGCAGGATAACAAAATCAGAGTTGGTGTCATAGGTTGCGGAAAAGTGTCAAAGGCCTATCTTCCGCATTTAGCCAAGTCCGATGTTGTTGAACTAATTGCCACTTGTGATATTATACCCCAGCGAGCCCAGGAAGCGGCCGAAGAATTTCAAATTCCTCACCATTATCCTCATATCGACGCTATGATGGCTGGAGCCTCATTTGACTTATTGGTCAATTTGACCGATATGCAGGAACACGGAAGACTAAACCAAATAGCGCTTGAGTCCGGCCACCACGTCTGGAGTGAGAAGCCCTTAGCCAATTCGTATAAAGAAGGTCGGGGTTTGTTGGATCTTGCCAAGAACCGGGGACTAAAAATTTGGAGTGCACCCGTGGTGGTCAACAGTCCGCAATTTGCTTTCATGTCCCGGGCCATCCAGGAGGGTAAGCTGGGTAAAGTAGCCGCTGCTCATGGTCATTATGGCCACCGTGGCCCCAGTTGGTCCGCTTTTTTCTATGAGCCCGGTGGTGGCAGCCTTCCCGATCTGGGAGTTTACAATCTCGCTACTTTGACTGGTTTGCTGGGACCGGCAAAGTCGGTGGTTGCCATGACCAGCACCATCACTAAAGAACGAACCACGGGCGACAAGGGAAAGATCACGGTCGAAGCGGAGGACAATGCGATGGTCCTGATGGAGCATGCCAATGGCACGCTATCGCATGTACAGTCAGGATTCAACTACTTTGATCCTTATGGGCACGAAGGATCCGGTCAAAATCGACCGACTATCTCTATTTGGGGAACAAAAGCTAATATGAATTTGGTGGGATACGACTGGGCTCCCTTCGGCGTAGACATGGCTACGTTAGACAATCGCGAAACCGTACGGTATATCACCGATGCCGGGACCTATCTGTGGGAGGAGGGTGCTACCGTAATAGCTGAGAGTATGGCTAAGGGATCGGAGCCTCTAATTGATCCGGAGCATGCTCTACATGTCCTGGAAATCATTGAAGCAGCGAGGAAGTCACAGGAAACCGGTAGCCGAATTGATCTGATGTCAGAATTTCCCTATCCATTGGTCTGATCATCCCAGCCTAACCTGTATCTTTCTTGAGCTATAAAATTAATTTGTCGAACTGACCAGGAGATGATCGTCTGGTTTTAAGATTCCATTCACGCAATTGCCATCATCGGTGAAATATTTAAACAGGATGGTGGTTTAGTCAAAAATGATAGTATGAATGAAGTATCGACCGGTTGTGCGGTGATTTGAGATCAATTCTTCTTTTAATAATTCCAGATGAAGCTGGGTGATGGCATGTTCCGCAATCCAGGAAATCGCGTTAAGAAAGTCTTCAAATTCCTTTTTCATGACAATTGATTTTTCAAATTTTCAGAGTTATTATCAACCTTATGTGTATTTAGTCTTGTGCATTGTCCTATCTGGAGACCATGTTTTTTCCTCAAATATTAGATGGCATCACCGCGAAGCAAGCACCTGTAAACATGGTTTCCAACTGTTTTTGTCGATGTAGCCTCCTGCCGCAAGCATGGATCGAGGAACTACCTGCGAAAAGTTCTCGATTAGTAAATGGAAAAGGGTTAAATTGTCATAAAGAATTTAAGCATGAAGACTTCGTTAATAACTAATCTATTGGTACCAGGTATGATGGTCCTAATGGCAATCTCCTGTTCAACCACCCAACAAGCAACCAGTAGTGCGTCTCCGAAAGCCCCCAAAGAACAACCGGCGTATCGCGAGTTAATTGATATTCTGTCGAAAGAACCCGGTCTTGACGTCAAAAAAGTAGGGAGTACGTACGATATTACGATCAGAGGTAAACAGACTTTTAATACCGGACATCAGCCGTTGTATGTGCTTGATGGCATGGTGATCGGCACGAGTTATGAAGATGCTGCCGGTTCGATCAATATTGTCGATGTGGCCAGCGTAAATGTTTTAAAGGGTTCGGAAGCCACTTCTTATGGCTCAAGAGGTGCCAATGGGGTCATCGAAATCCGTTTAAAACGTGGCCCTAAGCAATAGTATACCGGGGAAACACTCTTGATACGAGCATGATTGTGATCAAGCCACTAAGCATCGCTATGGTCTTGTATGGCACAGTAATTACCAGTCCGTCGGAAGGAAAAGGAAGCCAGGCAGGTAATCCTAAAAAAGGTTCACCACCCCCGGATCTAATGAAGAGGGCAACCGCAAATCCAGCTAACGCCCCCACCCCGTTAGAACGCCGGTCAAATAGAGCAGTCACCAAAGCGGGAAAGAGCAGGCAATAGACGAGGTCACTACAAAGGAACCAAAGCTCGTAAATGCTGCCGACCTTCAGTGCAATAAGCATGGCTGTGACTCCCACGATCCAGATCATTTTTTGCAAACGGGACTTGTCTTTTGTCGCTTCGTCAACTTTGGGGAAGAGATTCCAATTAAGGATAGAAGAAGAGGCCAGGATCGATGAATCTGCTGAAGACATGACTGCGGCAGCGATCGCCCCCAGACCTATGGTGGCGACCACCGGGTCACATAAGTATTTGATGACGTGGGGCAACACAAAGGCCGGATCTGCAGGTGGTGGTAATCCCAGTCCTACCCAATCTGTTCCATAAGCAATGATACCGATCACCACGGGAGGCAGAGCAGCCAGGAAACAAACGACACCCGCTAAAATGGAGAGTCTCACTGCCGTCGTACTATCCCTGGCAGCCAGCACTCGCTGAAAATAAACCTGCCAGGGAATACCACCAAAAATCAGAAGCAAGGCACTATCCCACCAAATGGCAGTCGAACTTCCCAGAACACCATGCGTGGGCCACGGCAGGACTTTCTCACCAAAATCGTCCCTGTAATTCGCAAATAGCATTTGCAGGCCAGACCAATCGTCCAGCAAAGTGACAACAACCAGCAGCAGGCCAATCCAAAGAATCATGAGTTGCACTACGTCTGTAGTTGCTACTGACCAGAGTCCCCCGATTGCCGTGTAAAGAATGACGATAAATCCTGAGATGATGATTGAGGTAGCGAAATCAATTCCCAGAATGGTACCAAAAGTCGTCCCTAGCGCCACTAAAATGGCCGATATCCAGAAAAGGTCGCCAAGAAGGGCGGGAATAAAAAAAACAAAATTTGAATATCGTCCAAAGCGGGCTTCCAGGGGATCGAGCATGGTGGTAAAATTCCTCGACCGCATAGGTTTGGCAAAAATCAAACCGCCTACTATTAGACTAAGAGCGTAACCCCAGGGGGCCTGCACCCAGATAAGGCCTTCACTGTAAGTATATTCTGCTGTGCCATTGATAAAACCACCTCCCACCCAGGTAGCGCTCATAGTAAAGATCCCGAGCCAAAGGGGTAGGGAGCGACTGGCCAACATATGATCTCGCGCTGTCTGCCGGGCGGAACGGAGGGCAACCAGGAAAATCAACGCGTAAAAAATCATAAGCGAAATGAATCCCGGCCAAAATATGCTCCCTCCGATCATGTCGATTACCACACCCACAATAAAAAGTATGGCCAGTAGCGCCACGGTAGATTTAATCGGATGGTGAATCATGTTTCAATGATACTAAATACTCACAGATACTGGTAGATCGGCGACATGGTGTTTTATACCAGGTATGGTCAGACGATCAATCCCTGGCGGTTGAATGTGCAAAAGGCTTTTCCGATTCTATTGGGTAGAGGGCTTTTCCCAGTTTTTATTCACTGAGATGTAAATTGAGGGGCCCTATGCTTACATTTACTCAAGACAAGTAATCAATCATGATGCTTTTCAAAAAATTTACTGCCCTACTCGTACATCTGTACACAGCCTCAGGGGGTGTGTTTGCACTCCTGAGCCTATTAGCCATTGATAGCTCGCAATACGCTTTAGCCATGGCTTGGCTAATGGTGTGTTTTTTCATTGACGGTACTGATGGTGTCTTGGCCCGAAAATTTAAAGTTTCGGAATACTTACCGGAAATAGATGGCAAAAGCATTGATTACGTTATTGATTTCCTTACATATGCCTTTGTTCCGGCTTATTTTGTTTTTCAATCTGATCTCGTTCCGGAAAATCTAAGAATGACCACAGCAATCTTTATCATTTATACCTCCGCCATATATTACGGAAAGCAAGGTATGGTAAGTCAAAAGAAGCAATTTAAAGGCTTTCCGGTGCTCTGGAACCTGGTGGTCCTTTATACATTTTTCATTTTTCAATCCGGGCAGGTTTTCAATCTCTTTTTTATTGCATTTTTTGGTCTACTCCACTTTGCGCCAATCGAAGTCTCCTATCCGAGCAAAAACTTAAAAAGGAATCCCGTGCCCTTCATTGTGGGAATCGCTATGTTATTATTATTTATAATAATCTTGTACATCTATCCGGAAAGAAACCAATACTTGATCTTTGCCGCGTTGGCAGCATTTGCTTATTTCATTTACTTAACAATCTATTATACCTGGATTAAAAAAAGAAGTGAATTAGGAAAATAAGGAGATCCTCTAGGATGACCCTCGCGACGAATGCTAATGTAAATACAAAAGGGAAC
>JABDLW010000857.1 GCA_013001805.1 Saprospiraceae bacterium
ACCGTGTCATTGGCATGCATTTTATGAACCCGGTGCCCATAATGCAACTCATCGAAGTCATAAAAGCATATCAAACGAGTGATAAGGTAGTTGCTGCTATACTGGATGTGGGAAAAGCACTAGATAAAATACCCATACAAGTCAATGATTATCCTGGTTTTATCGCCAATCGGATCCTGATGCCTATGATCAATGAGGCTATTTCCAGCTTACACGAAGGGGTAGCCTCAGTGGAGGCAATCGATCAAATTATGAAGCTGGGCATGGCACATCCTATGGGTCCCCTCGAACTGGCTGATTTCATTGGCCTGGATGTATGCCATTCCATCTTAAATGTTATGCATCAAGGATTTGGAAATCCCAAATATGCACCTTCTCCCCTGCTAACTAATATGGTACTGGCTGGTCATCTGGGAAGGAAGACGGGTAAAGGGTTTTACAATTACTAAGAAGTCACAACCCAATACAAGATCTCGACCTAAGCTTTGGCTAGAGTAAAACCAAAGGTGGAGCCCAAATTTTTGGAACTCCTTACGTTAATGGTTTGGTTATGTGCCTCGACGATGTGCTTCACGATGGAAAGTCCTAGTCCAGATCCACCCGCATCACGTGATCGACTTTTGTCCACCCGGTAAAAACGGTCGAATACATGCTTTAAATGCTCTTGATCAATACCCAGGCCATTGTCTGCCACCTCGACCAGAATATATTTATCCATATCGTAAAAGCTGACTTTAGTGAATCCCCCTTCGCGACCGTACTTGATGGAATTGAGCACCAGATTGTCTAGCACCTGTCGGATATAGTCCTTATCGGCCTTGACTTGAAATTGCTGAGAGGCACCCTCCTTGTACACCAGTTCGACATTTTTACGTTGTGCGGTCAGTTCATGGGTCTCAAAAACCTCATCTACCAATTCTTTAATATTAAATTTCCGGATATCCAAAACCAAGTTGCCTGATTCCAATTTAGAGATCGTCTCAAGATCATCGACGATGGTAATCAGTCTTTCAACATTTTTAGCCGATCGGTCCAGATATTTCAGGTTAACTTTATTGTCATCTATACCACCATCGATCAAGGTATGAATATAGCCCTGAATATTAAAAATCGGTGTTTTCAATTCATGAGAGACATTACCTAAAAATTCCCGGCGATAATTTTCAAGCGTCTTTAACTGATCAATTTCTACCTGACGGTCATGTGCCCACGAGGCTACTTCTTTTTCGACATCTTCAATAATCTGATCATCGCTGTCAATACTCTTCTGTTTCAGTCGCGGGTCAAGCTTCAGACTATGTATTGTTTTATAGATCAATTTAATTTTGCGAAAAATATATTTTTTCAGGAAAAATAAATTGACAAAATAGGATGACAATACCACTATAAAAATCAGTGCCAGAAAATGAACAAAACCTGGAGATGGTATGATAAATCTCAGAAGAATCGATAGCAGTAAAACGAAAAACCCAATGACTGATGCCGAGTAAATGGCAATCTGCCTTGGAGTGAGATTTTTAAACATTAGTATTCGATTTTATAACCGACTCCTTTAATTGTCTTGATATATTTATCGCCTATTTTTTCGCGAATCCGACGTATGTGCACGTCTATAGTACGCTCGCCGACAATAATCTCGGAATCCCATATTTTACGGAAGATTTCTGTCCGGCTAAAGACTTTTCCCGGCGCCGAAATAAGCAGCTCCAGAATTTGAAATTCTTTCTTGGCAAATTCGATTGGTTTGCCATCCAACGTCACAGAAAATTTAACCCGGTCCAGCACCAGACCTCCCAGTTCAAGAACGTGAGCTTCGATCCCTGATGTTCTTTTACTGCGGCGCAACAGGGCTCTCAATCTGCTGCGGAGTACATTAGGCCGGATTGGTTTAACGATAAAATCATCACCGCCATGATCCAGGGCAGCGATTTGAGTGTAGTCTTCTCCACGAGCAGTCAGAAAAGCGATCAATGTATCATTGAATTCTTCGCGTTGCCGCAATTGACGGCATAGTTCGATTCCATCCAAATCTGGCATCATAACATCAAGTAAAATGATGTCGGGTCTAAAACTTCGAGCAACTTGGAGGCCTTGTTTACCATTCTCAGCGGTTTGAACCTGGTAACCATCTTTGCTAAGATTATAGCTAATAAAATCGAGCACATCGATTTCATCGTCTATAACCAACACTTTAATTTCCTCCTGATCTACCATTGTTGAATACATTAGGGATCATTTTCTTCACCCGAAAGTTTTTCTTCAAGGTAATCAAGACGATCAAGCATAGCTTGAAAAATCGTATCCATGCGCCCAGGTTCTTGATACATCCATTGGATATTGGCCTCTAATATCTCCTCACTTACCTGATATTTATCCAGGATCTGCTGACTGTATACTTTGCCAATGCTGTCTTTAACCACACCATAAGTCTGATTAAAGGCTGAGTTTAATATATAACTATCGGTCAAAATATTTACCAGAATGGAGTCGGTCAGCTTAACCTCCGGTGCCTCCATTCTGTTCTTCTGGCAAGAAAGGCATATTAGCAACATCAAAAAGCCGAAATGACGGATACTCTTTATCAAAACAATCCCAACATTTTTGGATATAAAAATTCCACCAACTTACCGGGTTTACTGTCTGATCCCGACCATTTCTCCACATCAAAATGAATGATAGCCAGGCCACATGTAGGGATATTATCGACATATCCATCGGTGTACCGGTTCAAAAAATCTGTCATTCCCGGGTTATGGCCAAAAACAGCAACTTCATCTATGGTATCATCCGTCTCCTTTATCACATGCATGATTTGATGTGCCGAGGCATGGTATAATCTTGCGTCTCTATTTAACTTTTCCTTAGTCAAGCCAAGGTCTTTAGCAAAAACTTTGGCTGTGGTATAAGCCCGCTTTGCCGGACTGCTAACCAGCCAGGCAAGTTCCGGTGCCTTCCGCGTTAGTACTCCTGCCATTACAGGCGCATCTCTTTTACCCCGGCTGTTGAGTGGCCGTTTCTCATCTGGCAAAGTATAGTCATCCCAGCTAGACTTTGCATGCCTAACAAGATAGAGCTTTTTCATTCCTGATAAAGGTACAAATGTCTTGAAGAAGATTTGAATTCAGTCATATAATTCAGGTGTCCTCGCAAAGAGTTTATCTGTTTATGATATTTTACGATATTTAAGTTGCGTATGAATGTGGCCGAATTTACAACGTTAAGATCACTTGTGCTTCCGGCAGCGGGGCAACGTTTCCTAAAATATCTGACACCTTTGCTGGCCGTGATCAGATATCTAAGAAATGCCGCAATAGGTATTTGCATTCTACTGGGTACGTTTGCTTGTATGGAAACAGAAAATGCTGAAAGTGGGCCATTACCGGATGTTGTAGATTTTAATTTGCACGTCAGGCCGATCTTAAGTAACAACTGCTTTGTCTGCCACGGCCCCGACATCAGCAGCAGAAAGGCAGGCTTACGCCTGGATCTGGAGGAAACGGCCAAGTCTAATGGTGAATCGGGAAAACAAGCTATAGTTGCCGGAAACTCTCGCAGTAGTGAGCTTTTCAGGAGAATTACAGCATCGGATCCTGAGGTCAGGATGCCACCAACCGAATCAAACCGTGAACTCACAGCTTATCAGAAGGCAGTTATTGGCCGGTGGATAGATCAAGGGGCTGAGTGGAAACCTCACTGGGCATTCATTGATCCCATTGATCAACAACAGAATACTGCAATAAATCCCATCGATGGTTTTATCCAGCAGAATCTTGCCCATCATCAACTGACTGCAGCGCAACCGGCTACTTCCCAGGTGTTGGCAAGGAGATTATCCTACCTTTTGACAGGTCTACCACCAGATCAGCCTTCGCTAGATCTTGACCTTACCCGGGATGACGATTATGAAAGTTATGTAGATAGTCTGCTAAACTCCCCGCACTATGGCGAACGGTGGGCAAGACATTGGATGGATTTGATGCGATACGCAGAAGGTCGTGGCCATGAATTTGATTATCCGGTGATTGGAGCATGGCACTATCGCGATTATCTTATCCGCGCCTTTAATCAGGATGTACCCTACGATCAATTAGTAAAGGAGCACCTCGCAGGTGATCTGCTGGAGTATCCCAGATTAGATAAAAATGGTAAGTATAACGAGTCGATTTTAGGTACGATTTCACTGAATCTGGGAGAAGGAAAGCACAGTCCGGTCGACACCAAGGAGGAGGAAAAAATCCGGATTGACAATATGATCGATGTCACATCTAAGAGCTTCCTGGGGCTGACTGTGGCTTGTGCCCGTTGTCATGATCATAAGTTTGACGCCATACCAACCACTGACTACTATGCGATGTATGGGATGTTTGAAAGTACCCGGACACATTTGATCCCTCCTTACACTCCCATAGCTAGAGAATTGGCCATAGATAGTTTGGTACAGCTTAAGAAAAAATTAAAGAACTATGTATCGAGCCTGGCACCTTCCCCAACAAACGAGGCGGAATTGATTGCAAAAAAGGATCATATAACCACACGAGCGAACAACGTCAAGTTCCTGGGTGATTTTCGGGGCAGTAATTTTGGTGAATGGCAATCCGATGGATTAGCTTTTGGTAACCAAACTACCCTGGGGGATGCCGCGATTGACTGGGCCGCAACTAAGGGCTCTTTGGTGCAGGAAGGAGTGGCAAGTAGCCGGAGATTTGCTCAAGGACTCAGTGGTGCACTGAGATCGCCGACTTTTATTATTGATCACGATTATCTTATATTTCGTGCTGCCGGCAATGAATCCAGCATTCGTGTCGTGCTGGATAATCTGCAATTAATTCAAAATCCCATCCACGGTGAGCTTTCTCAAAAAATAAATGATCCCATTCAACGTGACTACACCGCTTATGTCGGGATGTGGAAAGGCAGTAAGGCCTACATTGAGATCATGCCTGGAGAATATTATTCCAAGGACGGAAAAGGACATCACTTCCGAATGGATCCGGAAGCCTGGATTGAGGCCAGTTACGTGCTGGCCCTGGATACGGTAACCGGACAAAGTGCAGAAGAATTAATCAACGGAGGGCCATCTGACACGCCAAAAACCAGAGAAGTAAGTGTTAACCTTGATCGCCAGATCCTACAAGAGTACCAGGAGGAATATGGCCGCTTTAGCTCGTGGTCTCCGGATACAGTATTTGCAGCCGCAGTAACCGATGCCGGAATCATAGAAAGTCCGGTTTTTATCCGGGGTGACCACAAGAATTTAAGCAAGGAAAAAGTGCCACACCGTTTTCTTTCCGTTTTGAGTGAGTTGGATTCAAAATTCGAAGAAGTCCAGGGAAGTAGAATGGCCTTTGCTTTGGCCATAGTTGACAAAGACAATCCTTTGACCGCCAGAGTAATGGTCAATCGGATTTGGCATCATTTATTCGGTAGAGGCCTGGTAGCTACGGTAGACAATTTCGGCCTACAGGGTGAATTACCCACTAATTTGGCCTTACTGGATCACCTCGCCATCAAATTCATGGATTTTAATTGGTCAATTAAAAAAATGATCAAGTATATAGTCAGCTCAGCCACTTTCAAGCAAAGTACCGGGATGATAGAATCAAATTTGCAAATAGATCCTGACAATACACTCCTGCATTGCTATCCAGTGAGGAGATTGGAGGCCGAAGCCATCAGAGATGCCATACTAGCTACGAGCGGAAGGCTGGACTTATCCATGTACGGTCCTTCTATCCCTCTGTATTTGACCGATTTTTTGGGTGGTCGGGGAAGACCAGCAGCATCAGGGCCTCTGGATGGAGAAGGTAGGAGAAGTATTTACCAGGCGGTATGGCGTAATTTTCTACCACCTTTTATGCTCACCTTTGACATGCCCATACCTTTTAGCACATTTGGAGATCGGATGGAAACTAATGTGCCAGCCCAATCACTTACTCTCTTAAATGACCCATTTGTCCAAGAACAAGCAAAAGTCTGGGCTACCGTCTTATGTGCAAAATATCCGGACACGAAGTCACGCCTGGAAGCTGCATATCTCACCGCATTTGGACGAAGACCTTCCCAAGAGGAAAGCGACAATAGTTTGATATTTCTCAAAAACCAGAGAGAAAATTACCAGTTGGAAAATTCCGAAGAAACGACGATCCTGGTGTGGACCGATTACTGTCACTCACTATTTAATACGAAAGAGTTTATTTATTTAATTTAGTATTGGATTATATAATCTCGAGACATGTCACGCAGTTGCAATCAAATGTCAAGAAGGGAAATGTTGGGGCTTTGCCGCAATGGTTTCGGTGGTGTGGCTCTCCTGGGCATGCTCGGTGGTTTAGGATTTGGAAAATCTTATGAATCAGTAACTCCTCGAAACAAATTTTTTACGAAAGCACCGCATTATACTCCCAAGGCGAATAGCGTTATTTTCCTTTACATGGATGGTGGTGTATCTCAAGTGGATTCCTTCGATCCTAAACCTCGTTTGGACCGCGAAAATGGACAAGATCCCTATCAGAAATTCAAAGTAGATGCGACCCAATTTAACAACATCGGCAAAATCCTAAAAAGTCCCTGGTCTTTTAAACAATATGGCGAAAGCGGCATGTGGGTTAGTGAGCTATTTCCTCACATTGCCAGTTGCGTCGATGATATTGCCTTGATACGATCCATGGTATCTGAATTTCCTGAACATACCAATGCCAACTATTTCTTACACACGGGACATGGCCTACAGGGTCGACCAAGTATGGGGGCCTGGACCACCTACGGATTAGGTACGGAAAATCAAAATTTACCTGGTTACATCGTTTTAGACGGAGGATTGATTCCACCGGGTGGACTTGATAACTTTAATAGTGGCTTTCTACCGGCAAGCCATCAGGCATCGATCTTTCAGGCGAGGGAAAATCCGATCGCTAACATCCGGCCATTGGAACAAGATCGCCACTTGCAACAAACCAAGATGGCCCTTGCGGAAAAAATGGATCAATCACTTCTGGGAAAATTGGGAGATGCCGGCAAGATCGAGTCAGCTATTAAAAATTATGAACTCGCCTACTTAATGCAGTCTTCGGTCCCTGAACTGGTGGATCTGACCGGAGAAACGGCGGCCACACGGAAGCTTTATGGATTGGATTCGGATGATCAGCATACCCGAAGCTACGGTACCCAATGTCTGATGGCAAGGAGAATGGTGGAGCAGGGG
>JABDLW010000874.1 GCA_013001805.1 Saprospiraceae bacterium
GCTGTATGCCAGCTGATATACAGTTTATCGGCAATTTCCTTGGTGGAATATTCATTGGCAATTAATTGCAGTACTTCCTTTTCTCGATCGGATATATTACTTGACATAACTGTTATAGATAAAGTCGAAATAGACTAGGTGATGTTTAATGTTGAGGATGTAGTTACGCTGTGAGGAAAATTTGCATTAGGTCACTCCATTGATCTGTGACCTAATGCATGCTATCTGTTAAGAAAGTTCACAGGAAACCAACCTGTTCAGTTCGGAAAATCGATTATTCGTCACTGTTACTGCCCGCTATACGCAAGTTGAGCAAGTCTTTGATGGATTTCAGATCACTGGCCATTTCATTATGGCTATCTGTCATTCCCTGCATGGTCTGTTTCAAAGTGGCAATTTCCTCTTTCAAACGGGTATTCTCCCTGATCAATTCCTGCGCGGCTGCGATGGTCACTATTTGTGCATTGTATGTGTCTATTTGTAGAATTTCTTCTTCCTCACCTTCCAGGTGCTCGCCACTTCCTTGCACCGATTCTGGGAATACCTCTTGGTACTCCTGTGCTATAAAATTATAATAATACTGGTCTTTAAGGCTAGGGTTGCGCTTCATCCACTCGTCAGAATATTTAAATTTTACTGGGCGTAATTTTAACATGGTTTCGAAGCTGTTCTCAATATTTCTTATATCAGTCTTAATACGTCGATCCGAATTGGCTAGCCAATCACCAGCTGCAGTTTTCGATGCAGTGCCATTCACTTCCAAATCATTAGCAGTAGGCGTGCGGTCAATGCCCACATCAGCATTTGGTCCATCAGCAACAATAATGTTGTTCCCGGTTGTCCCATTGTGATAATAGAAATTCATCTGGGCGGTTGAAGCAGTTTTGGCAGCAATATGCCAATAGCCGGAGACATTGAAATTGCCAAATTGCAGACGGGCAAAATCAGTATTATTATTTTCTCTTAAGAATAAGTGTGGCTCCGCAGTAACACCAGCTACAGAATTGTGGTTGATGAACACCAGAGCGTTGTCATCGGGTTGTGAGCCCAGGCCGAACTTCGTATTGCCGCCTGTCCCTTCCATCATAAACCCATTATTATCCAGACTGGATCCATTACTTATTTTAAACATATCGTCACCGCCGTCCCAACCAAGAACCGCATCGTTGGCACTGCCATCATCACCAAACTCCAGCCTGGCATCGGAAGATGCACCTCCAGTACTAATCTCAATAGCGGCCTGAAAGCCTCCGGTTTTTTTAACTGCTAAATCGCCATTTTCAATGGTGACGTCTCCATCATCTCCGTCAATGGTCAAGATGTCCGCCCCGGTGCCGTCATTAAAATTAAAAGTGAAATTTGGATCTGCCCCCGCAAAGCCGGCAAGCTGCCAGAAGTCCGTGATCCCAAATTGACCGAATTGCAAGCGAGCATCGTCACCGTTATTATTTTCTCTGAGAAATAAATGCGGTGATCCGTCACTCGAGTTATAATTAATGAAGACCTTGGAATTGGCATCCGGAAGAGTACCCAATCCAAACTTAGTGTTGGTGCCAGTGCCGTCCATAATAAATCCAAAATTATCCAGGACCGAGCCATTATTTAGCTTAAACATATCATTACCACCGTCCCAACCCAGGACTGCGTCGTTAGCATTTCCACTGTCACCGACTTTAACCACAGCATCAGCATTGGCACCAGTGGTTGAGATTTGTGCACTGGCCTGTAAATTAATGCGCTGTATGATTAAATTTCCATCCTCAGTTTCGATGTTTTCCTGCGCCGTTGAAGTTTGCATAATCAATAAACAGAAGAAAAGAATGGTCCCATTTAAAAATGGCAGAATGCCTATTTTACTTGTCATTTTAGTTTTCATTTTTGATGTGATTTTATTTTTTATGAATGGTTATTTACTCGCTTAAGGATGACCTCAAAAAACCCGAAGCAGAGATTTTCGACATTTATCTTTTGTAGAAATACTCTGAACTAAAGGACCTTGATGGCTTCAAAGGTAAAGGACGCAGCAAAGTGAGAAATCACCCCAATGGGTGATATTTTAGGTCTTTTCAAAATAAGGTAAGCTTCAGGAGTTGCGACAGGTCAGATAAGAATCCAGTTATACTCATTTCGCGTGCTAAGTGCTATGATGGGTATGCTTCTTCGATACGGCAATAATCCCGGGATTTTCCGACAGTTCATAAGACGGTATGTCAGGATGAACTGCCTGGGCGCTCACATAGATGTCGAAAGCCTGGTTTCTGGGATCAACGGAAATTAATGATAAAAGCTTGGGTCTCGCTGATGAATGTCTTCTCTTGATTGCAGGAAAAAAGAGATATGAGATCTAAGAAGAAAAATATAGGCAATAATGAGGCAGATGATTTCAGGATTTGAAAAAATAACTACTTTAGGGAATGATTAACCTGGTTCATAGAGCTAGTCTGTTTGAATCGAGAGTAGCAGTCCGAGATGATGAAGATACCTACACTTATCGTCAGCTACTTCACAAATCAGAAAAGATTGCACTTAATCTTCTGACTGGCCAGGATGATTTGCATGAGGCACGGATTGCCTTTATGGTGAATCCAGGGTTTGAATATGTGGCCATTCAGTGGGGCATTTGGCGCGCTGGAGGTATAGCAGTCCCTTTATGTGTAAAGCATCCCTACCT
>JABDLW010000876.1 GCA_013001805.1 Saprospiraceae bacterium
GGGCATCACTGCGGGAACACACGGCAGGAGGCACCCTTTTTTTTAGTGATGGTTCGGAAGTAGTTGTGACTGCTATTCCAAATGATGCGGGAGTAAAGATGATCACCTTTCCGCCGAAGAAAGTGAAATGGGTGAAATTTCAGGTGACAGATGGCGACGGAAAGGATCTCGGTCTGTCAGAGATTGAGGTGTATCCCGCGGCCGCAGACCGCAAAGACCTGGTGGCCTGGGTCAACACCTTTACCGAGACTACGCGTGGCCGGTATTTTTTCTTCACTCCGGGTAGCCGGCCATTTGGCATGATCGCAACGGCTCCCCATACACGAATGAAAAACCAATGGGGCGGAGGCTATAATTACAATTCAACCAATATTTTGGGGTTTGGTCAATTGCACGGATGGATGTTGTCGGGATTAGATATAATGCCCACAACCGGACTGATCGATCCTACCAAAGGCAGCGATTTATGGAAATCCCCCTTTAGTCACGACAATGAAATTGCCCAACCGGGATATCACCGGGTTTTTCTGGATAAATATAAAATCTGGGTGGAAAATACGGTGACGGACCGGGTTAGCCTCTACCGTTTTCGCTTTACGCAACAAAACCGCGCCAGTATTCTGGTCAATTTGGGTGGTTATATGGGCAGTACCACGATGACCCAGGCTAAAGTAAACAAAGTCTCCAACCAAGAGATGGAAGGGTCTTTCGTGTCAAGCGGTCGAATGTGGGGCGGTCCAAAAGAAATCAAAGTATTTTTTGTCATTGCATTTGACAAACCATTTAACCAAATGAATGGATGGAATGATGCAGTTAATTTGCCGGATATCCAGAATTTGCAGGGACCTTCAACGATGAGTCGTAAAGATTCTTTTACCTATATGGGCATCACCCAAAGTTATTGGGATGCTCCCTCCGCCGGAGTATCGGCCTCCTATCAGGTGGCAGCAGGTGATCTCCTGCACATGAAAATTGCTGTGTCATTTGTCAGTATCGAAAATGCCCGGGAAAACCTGCTCACCGAATGTGATCACTGGGATTTTGATCAAATTCGACAAGATGCCAGAAATCAATGGAATGACGTACTGGGGAAGATCGAAGTGAAGGGTGGTACGAATGACCAAAAAGAGAAATTCTATACCGACTTATGGCATGTATTATTGGGTAGGCAGATCATCGACGATACCGATGGCAGCTATCCCGATTACACGCAAGGCACCCTGGATTGGAAATTTACCGATGCCGTTATGCAGGTAAAGACTTTACCACGGGATACCGACGGAAATGTGAAATATCACATGTACAATTCGGATGCCCTTTGGCTTACGCAGTGGAATCTGAATATTCTCTGGGGTCTGGCGTGGCCGGCAATATTAGACGATTTCAGCGCCTCCATGGTTCAGTATGCAGACAATGGTGGGTTACTACCACGTGGTCCTTGTGTGGGCGGCTATTCTTATATTATGACCGGTTGTCCCTCGACAAACATGATCGCCAGCGCATACCAAAAAGATATGTTCACAAAAGTGGATCCGGGCCACGCTTTGGACGTCATTGTAAAAAATCATCTGCCCGGAGGTATGATGGGTGATACCGCCCGGCTAGAATTTTACATTGAAAATGGCTGGTGTCCGGACAATGCGGGTGAGACCATCGAATGGAGCTTTCAGGATTATGCTGCCGGCCAGATGGCGAAAAAACTTAATAACCAAGCAGTGGCTACGGAATTTCTACGCCGTTCCCAGGGTTGGAAAAAGCTCTTTGACCCAGATCAAAAATTATTGTTTCCTAAGAATCAAGAGGGGGCATTATTACATAGCGATCCCTTGAGTGGTCAAGGTTGGATTGAAGCAAATGCATGGCAAGGAAGCTGGGCGGTCTCACAAAATATACCGGAACTGGCTCAGCTAATGGGGGGCAACGATACGCTATGCTCTAAATTAAACTATGCCTTTGAACAAGCTGCCGATGACGATTTTGTCTTCGGATATGGTAGCGGCTATGTGAGCTATGCCAACCAGCCGGGTTGCTCCAATGCCCATGTTTTCAACCGGGCAGATAAACCGTGGCTCAGTCAGTATTGGGTGCGACGGGTAAACGAACAAGCCTACGGCGGATTATCTCCCGACCGGGGTTACGGCGGGCATGATGAAGATCAGGGTCAGATGGGAGGTGTGAGTGCACTCATGTCTATCGGCTTGTTCAGCCTGGATGGCAATGTTTCGGTAAATCCCTGGTACGAAATCACAAGTCCGGTTTTCGATGAAATCATCATCCATTTGGATTCGAATTATTATACAGGCAAGGAGTTCGTGATTCGCACTTATGATAACAGCGCAGAAAATATGTACATTCAAAAGGCTCAATTAAATGATAAACCTTTGCATGCCGTTTGGTTCTCCCATGAAGAGTACGCCAGGGGTGGGCTATTGGAGTTGTGGCTGGGGCCGGAGCCGAATAAAGAGTGGGGGCGCGTACCATTTCCCCAATGATGGAGGAGGATAGGGCACTCGTCTTCTGATGAAGTTCTTATTTGGAAATCATTCTACATGCTTCTTTCCTTCAACACCCAATTTTCTAAATTTATCCGGCATCTCAGGAGAAACCCCATAGATGACTTCAAATGCGGGTGCTTCATAGAAGCTTAAACGGCTGAAAACATAATTTCCTTTCTCCCCTAATCCATAATCTTATGGTGTGCTTTAAAACTTGAGGTCATACTTTATGACCGTATGAGAATTTGTGAAGCATGGCAAATATCACATAAACCTGTGATGTTCACTCCACATAAGGAACCGATATTGAGTTTAAACCAATGACGCATGCCATGCATTTGATGAAAATCCTCAGATCTATTTTAACTATTTCAAAACTTCTTGCATTGCTGGTCATGCTTTTATACCAGACTGTGCCCGCTCAGGAACTCATGCAAGTTGAGGGTGCAATCAGTGTTGGCGATTCCGGGGCATTAATTCCGGAGGCGGGGACCATCAGATGGAATGGAAAGGATTTTGAAGGATTCAATGGTTTCTTTTGGGTGCCACTCTCGCGTATTTCATTGGGAAGCGTCACCGATCGTGAGGGTAATGAATATAAAACTCTTGTCATCGGCAATCGTGAATGGATGGTTGAAAATCTCCGTGCAACAGTTTACAATGATTCCACGATCATTGCCAATATAGAAGACACCCTGGCTTGGGGACTGTTGGGTGATCCCGCATACTGTTGGTATGCAAATGATCGAGTCACATATGAATTCCCTTATGGTGCCTTGTACAATTGGTATGCAGTGGATGGGGGAGACTTGTGTCCTTCGGGGTGGTGGGTTCCCGATGCAAGTGATTTTGATGATCTGATCCAAGCTGCCATGGCTTATGGCAATACGGGAGATGCCAGGGCAGCACTGCAGACGACGGGAAGCATTGATGATGGTACCGGGCTGTGGCCTGACCATATCGATGGAACCAACAAAACGGGATGGTCGGGGCAGCCCGCCGGACGTCGTAGAGATGATGGTGTGTTCGAAGGTATTAATGTGACGGGTAATTTCTGGAGCTCGGTGGAGCTGGGAGCCAGCACTGCCGAGCATCGCTTTTTGAGTAGTGGCAATTTTGCCTTAACTGCTACCTCCACAAATAAAAAACGTGGCTCTGGAATTCGCTGCGTAAGGCTGACGGCACCTTAGAAATAGCGCTACAATAGCATTTTATCAATCGTTTTTGAGGGATAAATATAATAGCGACACGTCTAAAGTCGAAGGATGAGCCCGGTCACCTGAAGTTTCTGGGTTTTTGACACTTGATCAGGGTAATAGACTAGGGACAAGGAGAATCAGATTCGGATTGTGAGTTGTGAAGAAAAACTATTTTTATTATTCATTGCTGACCCAATTCTAACTTCATGCGGAACCCTGATCTTCACAGCAGCATTTCATGGGTTTCATTTTTGATGCAATGTTGTTATTGGATTCAGCTGGATCTAGTCTCAAAATCCGGTAATCCATGTTGGAGTTCTATCGACAATTTGAATTGCCAATGCAGATATACGTAAAAGTGTAAATAGTAACCTTTATAAACACCGGTAGCTTACTTCAATTTTTTAGCAAAACAAAGTTGAAATTCAAGCAGGGAAGTGAAAAGAATAGTAAATTCTCGAAGCCAAACACTGGGCAAGAATATTTTTGGTGTCTGGAACGTGCCAAGAGCGTTTTTCAGGGAGGAAAATACTGCAAAGAATATGATCGGGAAAAGTTATTAAATGATTACAGCCAAATGAGTTTGATATATCATTCCGCAAATCGAAATCTGCAAAAGCAATTTGATAGTGAGAAGCTGGCAGATCGACTGGAAGAATTAATAGTCGTTGAAAAATTGTCGGATGAATCACAGCGGTTCATTGAGCAACAAAACATGTTTTTTATTGCGACGATCAACGAGATGGGTCAACCCACAGTTTCCTACAAGGGAGGTGAACAAGGATTTGTCAAAGTTTTGAATGAAAAAACCATAGCCTTTCCGGGGTACGATGGTAATGGAATGTTCCTGACCGCAGGTAATATACTCTCGACCAGTGAAGTGGGTTTGCTTTTTATCTATTTTGAACATCCCAAGCGATTAAGGGTACATGGGATAGCGGGTATTCACCTCGAAGATGAATTACTTTCCAAATATCATGAAGCCCAATATATGGTGCGAATAGAGATTACCAATGTCTTTGACAATTGCTCCCGATACATTCATAAAATGCATACCCTGGAAACTTCTCCCTTTATTCCTAAAGCAGGTTGCGAAACACCCATTCCGGGCTGGAAAGAAAGGGACGATATTAAGGATGCACTTCCATTAAGTAAAGATGTGCCTTAAGAAGCAGTCTTTGATCAATGGAAATCGGTTCCCGATGCAAGTGATTTTGATGATCTGATCCAAGCTGCCATGGCTTATGGCAATACGGGAGATGCCAGGGTAGCTTTGCAGACGACGGGAAGCATTGATGATGGTACCGGGCTGTGGCCTGACCATATCGATGGCACTAACAAAACGGGATGGTCGGGGCAGCCCGCCGGACGTCGTAGAGATGATGGTATGTTCGAAGGTATTAATGTGACGGGCAATTTCTGGAGCTCGGTGGAGCTGGGAGCCAGCACAGCCGAACATCGCTTTTTGAGTAGTGGCAATTTTGCCTTAACTGCTACCTCGACAAATAAAAAACGTGGCTCTGGGATTCGCTGCGTAAGGCCGACGGCACCATAGTAAGTAGCACGCGAAAAGAGAATCTTATTTTTTGGTGGGATTATCTAATGGCAAGATGTGATGTTATATCCTTCCTGTTGCCATCAATTTCAGTCCTTAGAGCCACATTCCATGACTTAGCACACCAGCTTGAGCGATCTTTGCCCCTTTTATCCGTCACCAATTCAGGCAACTTCCATGGTCTTACGAGATGGAATCCACAAGTCCTTTTTGTAGCGATGTCAAAAAACAAGACATTACATTGATAAGATTGGCACGAGGTAGCGAGTAAGCTTTCTGTGAGATAATTACCGATATTTTCCTGTCACACTTCTCTCTCATACCAGACTTTATCGATGATAATTCAGGATTTTGTTTAATTTGATCGATCTTTGTTACATCATATTTTTATGATGCAGGAAGTGAGCACTGCCTCAGTTCTGTAGTATCCCGGGGAGCCCAGTCCAGAGTTGTTTATTAAACAAATGAGTACTACTTTATGAAAAAAATCGTCACTGCACACTTTTTATGTGCCTTCTTGTTTTTAGTTTTTAGACCTAACATTCATGCTCAAGCTCCGAAATGGGAAAATCCGGAATGGGAAGATCCGGCGATTTTCCAAATTAATCGTGAAGATCCTACTGCTTCGTTTTATCGGTTTGCAAGTGTCGAGGTCGCGTTGCAGAACGAAAGTTGGGAAAATTCCACTTTTTATCAATCGTTGAATGGCGAGTGGGACTTCAAATACGTTCCTAGTGTGCCGGATCGCCCGGCATCTTTTTTTCGTACAGATTTTACTGCCTCTGATTGGTCAAAAATTCCCGTTCCATCAAATTGGGAGTTGCATGGTCACGGCATTCCTATAT